>CAYQXD010000007.1:0-32745 GCA_964421315.1 uncultured Thiotrichaceae bacterium
TCACTATTCACTATTCACTATTCACTATTCACTATTCACTATTCACTATTCACTGATTATATAAGCAGTACCACAGCCACTATCCCTAACAACCACCACCAAATACTGCTTTCTTCCTCTGGCTCTTTAATATCCACTGCTGCCACAGATTTAACCACATCGGGTTTAATCTCAACAGGTTTAATCTCAACAGGTTTAATCACACCTGGTTTGCTTTTCACTTTCCTGGGCTTCGCTTTTGGCAATGGCACATAAGCGGTCTCACCTTTTGCAATGACTTCTCGCCCTGCTTCATTATACACATCAACCAGGCCTTTAATTACTTCCAGATAAAGCCCGTCATCTGCATCAATGGTGCCACCACAACCTTTTGACTGAAATACTCGCAAGGCATATTCTGTGCCGCGTATACCAATACTGGCCAGCGGTGTTTTTAACTGGTAAACATCTTTTGTCAGTTTTCCTATTTTACCACTGACTGCTTTCAGGCCGCCCTGCAATAAATTAAGGATACTTTTACGAGGGTGGACATTTAATGCATATTTTTCAATCACCATAATACTGAAACAACGCAGATCCAGTATAGCTTCATCAATCATACGAAGACGTACTAAGCCGTTTTCCCCTGTAATCACCTTATCACCTAAAAAAACCGGGGTACCATTGACTAACTTTCGCGATACATTTCTTTTATCAACCGCAAGCACACTACCACTACTTTCTATCACAACACCTACCTGTTGCTTTTTTACTGGTTTTATTGGCACAGAGCGCAGCACCGTTTTTTGCGGCAAAGTCAAACGCACATTGGCTTTCATCCGTGTTGGATCATTATTAATAAACGCATGAGGGTTTTGACGCACGATATCACTGGTTATTTTCAGCCACTGTTTTACCTGATTTGGATATAAGCGTTTTACGATATTGTGCAGTGTTTGCCCTGTTTGCACATGCAGATATCGAGTATCTGTATTGAATTCTTCTTTAGCAAAGGAGACGGATGAATTGAGACTAAACAACAATATCAATAACTTAACTAAATGCATTTTACTTTCAAAAAGAGTTTTCGGGTGCACAAAGTATAGTTATAGATGTTCTTTTTTTGAGAGATTTTTTAAAGAAAACTAAAAAACCTGATTAGCCGCGAAAGACGCAAAGAGCGCGAAGAAAAAAGACAAAAATGCTTTTCTTCGCGCTCTTTGCGTCTTTCGCGGCAAAAAGTTTTTTTATGGACAGTTATATATTATTTATCGAGCAATTTATTTACTCGTTTAACAAAACCAGCTGCATCATCAAGGGGCGCGCCAGCTGCAAGCTGCGCCTGTTCGAATAACAGATGTGTGTAATCTTCAAATAGATCATCGTCTGTTATATCGTTGAGTTTCTGCACCAGATTATGTTCCGGGTTCAGCTCCAATATGGGCGCTGCTTTTGGTGCATATTGCCCTGCCGCTTCCATAATTTGCTGCATTTGTACGCTCATATCATGATCTTCTAAAATCAGACAGGAGGGTGAATCGGTTAAACGCTGTGAGAGTCGAACTTCTTTCACCTTATCACCCAGTATTTTAGTGGCGTGTTCAATCACTGAGGTAAATGATTTTTCTGTTTCTTCAAGTTTTTCCTTATCTGTTTCCTCGTTTAAGTCCAGACTGCCGCGTGCCACTGACTGTAATTTTTTGCCTTCCACTTCTGTCAAATGTGATACCAGCCACTCATCTACACGGTCACTGAGCAGTAAAACTTCGATACCTTTTTTGTTGAACACTTCCAGATGCGGGCTGTTTTTTGCTGCCGTGTAATTATCAGCAATAATATAGTAGATTTTGTCCTGTCCATCCGGCATACGAGAGATATACTCATCCAGTGTCACGCTTTGCTCATCATTGTCATTGTGGGTACTGGCAAAATACAGCAGTTTGGCGATCCGGTCTTTGTTTGCCATATCTTCGATTACGCCTTCTTTCAAAACCTGACCAAATGACTTCCAGAATGTCGCGTATTTTTCTTTGCTGCTGTCGTCAATAGATTCCTTTTGAATCGACTCCAGCAAGCCCAGCACTTTTTTCACTGAAGCACCACGAATACGGTCAATGGTTTTGTTCTGCTGTAATATCTCACGCGATACATTCAGCGGCAAATCATCGGAGTCGATAACACCTTTGACAAAACGCAGATAGTTCGGCATTAACTGTTCGGCTTCATCCATAATGAAAATACGTTTTACATAAAGTTTTACACCACGTTTATGATCACGATCGAATAAATCAAAGGGTGGGTTGGTGGGTACATACAGCAGTGATGTATAACTTTGATTACCTTCTACTTTTGAGTGTATCCAGCTCATTGGATCAGCAAAATCCATGCTCACATGTTTGTAAAACTCAGTGTAATCTTCGTCCGAAATCTCACTTTTATCGCGTGCCCATAATGCGGCGGCACTGTTTACCCGCTCTAATTTAGTAATGATATTGCCATTTTCATCCTTTTTAGCTTTACCTTCATCGTCCAGCTCTTCTTCCGGCATGACTACTGGAATAGAAATATGATCGGAATATTGCTTGATGATGCTCTTCAGGCGATACGGGCTGACGAACTCGGTTTCACCCTCTTTTAGATGCAAGGTAACTTTGGTGCCACGCTCAAGTTTTTCTATGTGTTCCAGTGAGAAGTTACCATGACCTTCAGACTCCCAGCGAATAGCGTCCTCGGCAGCCGCTCCTGCTCGGCGTGTTTCCAGCGTGACTTTATCAGCAACAATAAAACTGGCGTAGAAACCCACACCAAACTGACCGATCATCTGCGAATCTTTTGCTTCGTCACCCGTCATTGCGTCAACAAACTTACGCGTGCCTGAACTCGCAATGGTACCAATGTGATCAATCACTTCCTGACGTGACATACCAACACCGTTATCACTAATGCTAATGGTATTCGCCTTTTCATCAAATTCAACTTTAATGGATAGCTCGGTATCACCATCATACAGGTTACCATCAGCCAGAGCTTCAAAGCGTAACTTGTCGCAAGCATCCGATGCATTGGAAATCAGTTCACGCAAAAAGATTTCTTTGTTTGAATACAACGAATGAGTCATCAAATGCAAGATTTGACGGGCTTCAGTTTGAAATTCGAGGGTTTCTTTGCTCGCTTCGACGGTCATTTTTTACTCCAGTATAAATATACAGAAAATATGTAAGATTTTGCTATTATGGTGATTGGTAGGCGATAGATATGGGGGTGGTTTTGCTGTTATCAAGTCAAATTAGAGGAAAAATATAAACCTTCTTTTTCCAGTAAACTGTATTTAATCCTGAGCAAATCCCCCGACCTGGCACCATCATAGCCGCCTATTCCATTAGCTGCGACTACACGGTGACAGGGAATAATAATTGGCAGCGGGTTATTACGGCAAGCGTTGCCAACGGCTCGCGGTGAAGTATTGAGTGTTTTTGCAATATCACCATAGGTTCTTGTCTCACCATAGGGTATTTTTTGCAGCTGTTTTAATACCATTTCCTGAAAGGGCGTGACATTTAACTGCACATCAACCTTTATATGTTTTGTCTGTGATTGCGGGTTAAGATATTTTTCAATTTTATTCTTTACGGTTTCAGCAATTTTACTTGTTGCTGCTTTATCTATTTTTTGATTTAAATAATCAACTTTTGTTAGTTTGCAACTATCAAATACCAGGCCGATAACAGCTATATCAGTGGTAAAAATAACATCATAATGTTTGTTTTTTTGCTTCACTATTTACTCATTGTCATCTCGACCAGAGGGAGAGATCTTGTACTACCATAGTATAAGATCTCTCCCTCTGGTCGAGATGACAGCCGGTCTTTTTGGCACTCACTTTTAACTTTTAACTTTTAACTTTTAACTTTTAACTTTTAACTTTTAACTATTCACTATTCACTGTTTTTAACAAGCGTATTTTTTGTAGATTCTGATCAATGAGCGCTTTACGTGAGTCACTTGCAGTAACAGCCAAAAGGGCAGAAAAAACTTTTTCAGCATCACCATATATTTCTGCCAGCACCAGTGCTTTAGCGGCTTTAAACCGCGCTGATTGTGCCCACAAATCATTATTTGCACCAGCCATTGCGTGTGCAGACTCAAGATAAAACATTGCAGCACGATCATACTTCTGTAAAGAAAAATGAGACTCTGCCTTCCAGAAATATATTTCACGTTTTAATTTATCATCCAGACTATCAATATCAAGCAGGCCGAATAATCTCAGTGCCTGCTGATGCTGCTGCACAGTTTGAAAGTCAAATACCACCTGAATATATCGATCCAGTTCACCGCGGCTGATTGTCGACTTTTCTGCGAAGGTTTTACGGATTAATGCTTCACTCTGCTTATACTCGCCCTGCAATATCAATACCCGCGCTTTACGCATACGCCAGTCAAACAATGTCTTTCCCTGTGGCGGCTCATCAAGGCTTTTCATTATGGTTGCCGCCTCATAATAGTCACCTTCTGACAATGCGTAATCCACTAACCGAAACCGCACTTCAGCAGGCAGTACACTCACATCGACAACTTTTACACTGTGCAGGTAGAGTTGATTAATCAGCTCCAGCCCATTGTTACGCTTCTCAAGTATCTCTACAATGGTTTTGTGTTGCTTTGATAAAATCGGCTGCATTGTTATTGTTTGCAATACCAGTGCAGCATTTAAAGCCAGTGCTTTTTCTGGCTCGCTAATAATCAACTTATCTGATAATTGCTGCCATTGCTCGTCATTTCCAAGCAACAAACCATGTTGATTGGCGATAGACATGCCCACTGCCGCGTACATCGCCCATAAGTCATCGGCACTCACCTGATAGTGTTCGTTAAATACCGGGTATTTTATATCCAGCGACAACATCGATTCCAGATTTAAGATTTGCGCCTGCGAGTCAGACAAGGCTTTAGCAGCCAGATAAGCAACATAAGAATACGCCCAACGAGCCGGGCGGCTTAAAACCTTACTGTCCAGTTTCTCTCGCATTTCCTGTTTAATTTTGGCCGCTTTTTCAGGTTGATGTTGCAGCTGCGCTACCAGTAATAATGCCTCAACATCAACGGCATTATTTGTTACCTTATCAGTGGTCTTATCATCAACTATCGGTTTTAAAAGTAAAATAGCCTGATGAGGTCGATGAGTTCTTAGTAGCACCTGTGCCTGCAACAACATCCAGCCTATATCTGTTTTATCTGTTTTGTAATCCTGAGCATATTTGACCAGTGCCCTTCGTGCGTCATTATCACGCTGCAACTGTAGATAGGCACGTATCACCAAACGCCGCCAAACAGCCAACAAGGATTCATCACGATTTTCAGCTTTTGAGCGCCATATCAAATTTTGCAACTGCATTAGTGCCTGCTCACTTTGTTTTAGCTGCAGCTTTGCCATTACCTGTTGTGTTTCAAACCATAAACGTATTTTTCTGGTGATAAATTTTTCACGTTTTGCTGTATCAAACAACCATTGTGTTCGTTCGATAATGTTATTCCAGCGTTCAAGTGCTGATAGCAATACGATGCGTTTATACTCAAATGCATACCAGTCAACTGTAAAAGGTTGACGTTTTTTCTGTTCATCTTCTAACAAACTTAGCGCCAGCGCGGGAACGCCTAGCCCGATTAACTCGTCCAGTTGCGCTAAAGACTCAAAGCTGACTGACTGTTTTTTTTCGGTTTTCTGATCTGCTGAAATAGCAGCCGAAATGTCGGTGACTGAATTTTTCGTGGTAAGAGATGAACTGCTTTGTTCTGCCAGGCTATTGGAACAAATACCAAATGTCAGTAAAACAGTAAATATGAAACGCATCTATAACGACTCGTTGTTATGTTGATTGCTTTTTAAGATTGTGCTCCTGCATTTTCTACATACCGTCCATCCATGGAGTAGTGGCACATAGCCTGCCCCAGACGTGATCTGGGGGATGTGCCGTTTACGAACCAAAGGACGGAGTAGTGGCACAAGGATGTGCCGTTTACGAACCAAAGGACGGACATAATTGTATCAGCAATATACAGGCAACGGCTAACGTCTTATACCGATCCACGTATAAAAATTACAAAAAAAACGGCGCATAATGCGCCGTTTTTTGATGAGATCGAGTTGTAACTGGTAGGGTAGGCACGTTTTTTTGCCCACGCATTGGCTCATCGGCTTTAGCGTGGGGCAAAAAAAACGTGCCCATCCTACCGTACTGATTACTTCTTAGTCTTCAGCTTTTCGGTAATACGTGCTGCTTTACCTGTTCTGCCGCGTAAGTAGTATAGTTTTGCCCTACGTACTTTACCGCTACGCTTAACAGTTATGTCAGCAATAGCATTACTGTATGTCTGAAACACACGCTCAACACCTTCACCATGCGACATTTTTCGTACGGTAAAGGCAGAGCGTAACCCACGGTTACGTTTAGCGATTACTACGCCTTCGAATGCCTGCAGGCGCTCACGTTCACCCTCTTTTACACGTACCTGCACCACTATGGTATCACCAGGATAAAATGCTGGCACTTCACGTGTCATTTGTTCAGCTTCAATTTGTTGAATTATGTTGCTCATCTTAGTTCTCCGCTTTCGCGCCTTAATCTTAATTTATTTTGCCTGAAGTTCTTTGAACTTCAACCTGCATTTGTCTAATCTTTATGACGTTACTGTTTATTCACGTTCATCATACTCGGCCATAAACTCAGCCAGTAAATCCGCTTTTTCGGTATCCCAGTGAGAAGACTCTTTCTTCATCGCATCCAGCAGATCCGGTCTTCTTAACCAGGTTCGACCCAACGACTGTTTTAAACGCCAACGTTGTATTACCTTATGGTCACCGCTTAATAAAACAGCCGGTACATTTTGACCATTTACGGTTTCAGGTCGGGTGTAATGCGGGCAATCCAGCAAACCCTGCATGAATGAATCCTGTATCGCCGATTCATCATCACCTAACACGCCTGGTATTAAGCGGGTTATGGCATCAATTACGACCAGTGCAGCAAATTCGCCACCACTTAATACATAATCACCCACTGACCATTCTTCATCAATCAGCGATTCAATTAATCGCTCATCAATCCCTTCATAACGACCGGCAATCAAAATTAAATCATCTTGCTGCCTGGCAGTATTCACTACTAACTGCTGATTTAACTGCAGCCCCTGTGGACTCAGATAAACCACTTTTGCTGCCTTGTCAGCGGCATGTTTTTCAGAAGCTTGTTTCGCTGCCATTATAGCTTTCGCCAATGGCTCGACCTTCATTAACATGCCGGGGCCACCACCATAAGGTCGGTCATCTACCGTATGGTGTTTATCTTCTGCATAATCTCTTGGGTTAAAACACAACAAACTTAATTGCTGCTGTCTTATCGCCCGTCCCAGTACGCCAAAACCTGTGGCTTGCTGTATTAATTCTGGAAACAGCGTAATGAGATAGATATTCACAAAACTCTAACTGTAGCTCGCTAAAACTCAGGATCCCAGTCAACTTCAATAACCTGTCGTTCTAAATCGACCGCAATAATTGCGTTATTCATCGTCCATGGGATTAACCGTTCTCTGGGACGTTCTCTGATTTCAGGTTTAACGTTTTCACTCTCAGAGGCCTCTTCAGGCTCCGCTTCTGACTTCATGACTGACTCTATGTCAGAAACGACGACCAGCACATCATTAGCGCCGGTTTCCAGTAATTTTTTTACTACGCCCAGCTCAACATCCTGCTGGTTAATTACTCGCAAACCAATCAGCTCTCGCCAGTAATATTCATTTTTTTCTTTTAATGATTCAAGTTGCTGTGGCTCTATCGCAATTTCAGTTCCGACATAAGCCATCGCAGCATTGCGATCATTACAACCATCCAGTTTTGCGACCACCGTTTTAGCATGGCGTTTGCCTGCTTTCAGCTTTACCTGAACCCATGTCTTTCGACCCGCATTTTTTTGATCACGGGCTCTTATAAACCAGGGACTGTAGTCAACAACGGCTTCCATCGGATCGGTATACGAAAAAACTTTTACCCAGCCTTTTATGCCATAAACGCCGGTTATTCGCCCGATGATGATTTTTTCTGAGTCTTCCAGGCCTGCTTCAATCATGCCAGCCACTTTCATCTTATGGGTATCTCTAATAATTATGTTTGAGCAGATTTGTACTTGAGAGACTCAAGAACAAGGCGAAGATCGCAGCAAATAGTGTGCTATTTGCAAGATTTTCAACGATGTTATTGAGTTTCTCAAGTGCGAAGATGCCAATCACTAATTTTTTAGAGATGCCCTATTTCGCCAAACTTATGGCCATGGCTCTTTAGCAACACATAGAGCAAAAAATAAGAAGGATGTATATTAAGCAGCGGCTTCTGATTCTATATTAGCTTGATCAGCTTGAGCCTGTTTAATCAGTGTAGCAACACGATCAGATGTTTGCGCACCCACAGATTTCCAGTGCGTTATCCGATCAATGTCAAGCACCAGACGCTGCTCACCACCGGTAGCACCCGGATTAAAATAGCCTAAACGCTCAATATAACGACCATCACGAGATCGTCGTGAGTCTTTAACATCAATATGATAAAAAGGCTTTTTCTTGGCGCCGCCTTTTGATAAACGTATTGTTACCATAGTCACTCTCAAAATTCTTAAACAAAAAATGACCCCGAAGTATTTATCATGGGCCATAGGAAACCGCGTATTTTACGTGATTATTTCGCTAGAGGGAAGCCTGTCAGGAATAATTATTAATTATTAATGGTTAATTATTAATGAAAAACCAAATCAACCAACAACTCTTCGTATGACGATTAACAGACACAATTAACCATTAACCATTAACCATTAATAATTGTCTTCCTTCAGTACATCATCTCTATATGCTCTGAACCAAACACCTTGTCCAGTCGGGTTAGTAGATCATCAGAAGGTACGACATTCCATTCTTCACCAAGAACAAATTGTGATATATCGGTGCCGCTGTTGTATTCGATATTTATCGGGCAGTTCCCTTGTCTGTAGGTATGTAACACTTCTGTTAATTGTTGCGTAATAGTAGCGTCCGACCAACTACTATTAGCTTTGCTTTTATCCAGCTTTATTTGCAGACCGCGAGCGAATTTTTCTCTTGCCTGGGTCATGGTGTAAACGGTACGTGCATTGACGGAATAAGCGGCATTAAAGTCATCATAACTAACGCTGCCGACAACCACACAGACTTTGTCTTTGACCAGCGCGCTGCTGTACTGCTGATAAACATCTTCATATAAAACCACTTCTATACGTGCGGTTCTATCGTCAAGCACACCGGTGACAATTTTGCTGCCGGTTTTTGTTTTACGTACACGCATGCCGATTAATAAACCAGCGAGGCAATATTGTGTTTTATTTTTCTTAGCGTATCTGTAACCGCCGCCTCCCTGGCCTCCTCTTTCACTTTCAGGCACAAGACCCGGCACTTTTGAAAAACGGCATTCGGTAAAACGTCTTAATTCATTTTCGTATCGCGAAATCGGGTGACCCGTTAAATACAAACCCAGGGTTTCTTTTTCATTGGCAAGCCGGGTTTCATCATTCCAGTCGTCAACTTCTACAATGTGAACATTGGCATGCGCATCGGGTCCTTCTGATGAACCAAACAGATCATGTTGACCCGCGCTGGCATTTTTCTGGTTTTGTTCAGCGAGCTGCACCGCATTACTCAGGCTGGCAATCAAACTGGCACGATTCGGCGCTAATGAATCCATAGCACCGGATTTTATTAAGGCTTCCATCACCCGCCGGTTAACTTTGCGGGTATCACTGCGCCGGCAAAAGTCATAAAGACCAGTAAACACACCGTTACTCTCACGTTCGCTTATGATGCCATCAAGCGCGGCTTCGCCAACCCCTTTTAACGCACCCAGACCGTAAAGCACGGATTTTTCATCTGGCACGCTGAATTGATAACTGGACTGGTTTATATTTGGCGGCAGGACTTTTACCCCTTGTTGATGACAGTCTTCAATCAAAGCCACCACCTTATCGGTATTGTCCATATCAGCAGACAATACGGCCGCCATAAATTCTGCCGGATAATGCGCTTTTAACCATGCTGTTTGATATGACAGCAAAGCGTATGCCGCTGAGTGCGATTTGTTAAAGCCGTAACCGGCAAATTTTTCCATCAAATCAAAGATGCGGGCTGCCAATTTTGCATCGACATCACGAGCGACCGCACCTTGCATAAACAACTCACGCTGTTCGGCCATGACTTCGGGCTTTTTCTTGCCCATGGCGCGGCGCAACATATCGGCACCACCGAGGGTGTAATTCGCCAGCACCTGGGCGATTTGCATGACCTGTTCCTGATACAGAATAACACCGTAAGTTGGTGTTAATACTACCTCAAGATCCGGGTGAAAATAATCCACTTCCGCGCGGCCATGTTTACGATTGATAAAATCATCGACCATGCCAGAGCCTAACGGACCGGGTCGAAACAGTGCCACTAATGCCACAATGTCTTCAAAACTGTCAGGGCATAAGCGGGTTATTAAATCCTTCATGCCGCGTGATTCGAGCTGGAATACCGCTGTGGTATTGGCCGCCTGTAGCAAAACAAAGGTGGCTTTATCGTCCAGTGGCAACTGCTCAATAACTAATAATTCTTCGCCAGCTTTGCTGCGGCGGCGGTTAACATGTTTCACTGCCCAGTCGATAATGGTTAAGGTGCGCAAACCAAGAAAGTCAAACTTAACCAGGCCAACGGCTTCGACATCATCCTTGTCAAACTGGGTGACGATACTGTGACCGCCTTCCTCACAGTAAAGCGGACTGAAGTCTGTCAATACGGTGGGAGAAATAACCACGCCACCGGCATGTTTTCCCGCATTTCGCGCCAGCCCTTCCAGTGACAACGCCATATCAAGCAACATGGTCACTTCTTCTTCGTTTTCATAAGCAGCTTTGAGGTCTTCCGACTCTGCCAGTGCCTTGGTCAGTGTCATGCCTATTTCAAACGGCACCATTTTGGCAAGGCGGTCAACAAAACCGTAAGGCTGCCCCATAACGCGACCGACATCACGCACCACCGCTTTTGCCGCCATGGTGCCATAGGTAATAATCTGTGAAACGCTGTCGCGACCGTATTTTTGCGCCACGTAATCAATCACCCGATCACGGCCTTCCATACAGAAGTCGATGTCAAAATCTGGCAGTGAGACACGTTCTGGATTCAAAAAACGCTCGAACAATAAGTCAAATTGCAATGGATCAAGATCGGTGATTTTTAAGGCATAAGCCACCAGCGAACCGGCACCCGAGCCACGACCCGGACCAACAGGAATGCCATTATCTTTTGACCACTGAATGAAATCTGCAACAATTAAGAAATATCCAGGAAAACCCATGTTGTTGATAACGTCCAGTTCAATCTGCAAACGTTCTTCATATTCTTTACGTCGCTGGGCATAATCATCGCTACTATCATCAAGCAAAACTTTAAGACGCTGCTCAAGTCCTTCACGAGATACCCGGCAAAAATAACTGGTTTCAGTTTCACCTTCGGGAATAGGAAACTGCGGCAAATAACTTTTGCCTAACTGAATTTCAAGATTGCAGCGCTTGGCAATTTCAACGGTATTGGTCAATGCTTCGGGAATGTCAGCAAACAAGACCTGCATTTCTTCACTGCTACGCAAATATTGCTGCTCACTGTAATTTTTCGGGCGGCGCGGATCATCCAGGGTGCGACCATCATGGATACAGACTCGTGCTTCGTGCGCATCAAATTCATCCGCTTTTAAAAAACGCACATCATTAGTTGCTACTACCGGCACATCAAATTTAATGGCAAGGTCAACTGCATCGCAGATATAAGCTTCTTCGTTTTCGCGGCCTGTGCGTTGTAACTCTATATAAAAGCGGTTTTTAAAACAGCTTAGCCATTGTTGCAATCGCTGTTCGGCCAGATCGGTTTGCCCCGACAGCAGGGCACGGCCAATATCACCATTGCGACCACCTGATAAGGCAATGAGTCCTTCAGCATTCTGCTCAAGCCATTGTGCCTGTATTATCGGCACCCCACGGTGCTGACCTTCGAGGTAACTTTTAGAAATGAGTTTAGAAAGATTAAGATAACCGGCTTTATTTTGTGCCAGCAATACCATCCGGAAAGGCGCTTCCTGTGCCTCACCCCTGATATTGCCGCTTGTATCGCCATGACGCACCAGCGCATCAACACCTATCAGCGGTTTAATGCCAGCAGCAAGCGCGGCGCGGGTGAATTTGACCATGGCAAATAGATTGCTCTGGTCGGTTAAAGCCACTGCCGGCATACCATCACTCGACAAAGCTGTCATCAACGGTTTAACCCGCACTACTCCGTCTACCAGCGAGTATTCTGTGTGTACTCTCAGATGGATGAAACCTGGCTGCGCTGTCTTCTGGTCTGTCACCGTTGTCTTATAGTATGGCTGAGTGTGGATGGCTTTTTAGTTTAGCAAATCGACTCTAGCTAAACAGCTAATAACTATCATCAGCAAAAAATATTTTTACTGGACTTATTGAGAAGTTACCACTTGTCCTCTATTGCCTGCAAAACTTCACGCACTGGCGCGTAACTTCGACGGTGTTCAGGGCACGGACCGATGGCATTTAAAATTTCACGATGTGCTTTGGTGGGATAGCCTTTATGTTTATCAAAACCATACTCAGGATATTGTTTATGCAATTGCTGCATCTGCTCATCACGTTCAACTTTTGCCAGAATGGAGGCGGCACTTATCTCCGCTACGCGGGAATCCCCCTTGATAATCGCCGTGTTGCCACAAAAACAATCAACCAGCGTTTTATTACCATCAACAAAAACATGATCTGGACGAATGGATAACTTTTCAGCCGCTGTTTTCATGGCAGTCAGTGATGCCTGTAAAATATTCATTTCATCAATTTGTTGCGGCGAAATACTAACCACAGACCAGGACAGGGCTTTTTGTTTTATTTCGCCTGCCAGAAACTGGCGTTTTTTTGCTGTGAGTTTTTTTGAATCATCCAGCCCCTCAATCGGCATTTCAGGATTAAGGATAACCGCAGCCGCCACCACACACCCTGCCAATGGGCCACGCCCGGCTTCATCTGTACCCGCCAGCAAACCATTGATAACAGGCAATTCATCCAGCAATGTTATTTTCATTCAGGTAAAATCTCGCCGTTAACATATTTCAAACGCCATATTTTAACGTAACGACTCAACGAATAGTCAAAAACACAGTAGTGACACCTTAACTAAATACAGCCTTAGCAATGCAACAAAGCAACAAGACAACAGAGACTTACAGCTCAAAAAATAAAACCATTCTAATCAGTGCAGGCGAAGCATCAGGTGATGCCCACGCGGCACGTATGATAGAGGAGCTAAAAAAACTCGACAGCGAGATAAAATTTGTCGGCATGGGTGGTGAAAAAATGCGCCAGGCAGGCGTTGAAATACTCACTGACATCGACAAAATGGCTGTTGTCGGACTGATTGAAGTCTTACTAAAATACCGCAGCATTAAAGCTGAACTGGTTCGCCTGCAAGACTATATCAAACAAAACTCACCCGATTTACTCATTCTGGTTGACTATCAGGAATTTAACCAGAAACTGGCGGCTTACGCCAAACAACTCGGCGTAAAAGTCCTGTTTTATATTGGCCCTCAGGTCTGGGCATGGCGACCCAAACGTGTTTACAAGATGGCAAAAATCGTTGATCACATGGCGGTTATTTTGCCGTTTGAAAAAAAGCTGTATGAAGATGCCGATGTGTCCGTTACCTTTACCGGGCATCCACTTACCGATGAAGTCGTGGCTGACAAAACCAGACAGCAGGCGCGAGCACAATTAAAAATCGCTGATAAAACAACCATGGGACTGTTTCCGGGTAGTCGCAGCGGCGAAATAAAACGTGTACTGCCGATATTACTTGAAACGGCAAAACTGATTAAAAAAGCCAGGCCCGACATTCAATTTGTGCTACCGGTTGCCAGCACCATCAAACAGGAAGACCTTGCACCTTTTCGTTCCGACATAAAAGAACTATCCGTAACCACAAGTAAAGAGCCCTTTTATGATGTCATTCAATCCTGTGACGTTATTCTTTGCGCTTCAGGCACGGCAACCCTGGAAATCAGTTTACTGGAAGTTCCCATGGTCATTGTTTTCAAAGTTGCTGCCTTAAGCCATTTCATATTAAGCAGGATGGTCAGTCTCAAACACATTGGACTGGTTAACATTATTCCCGGCAAAGAAATTGTAAAAGAATATATACAACACAATGCCATCCCTGCTGACATCGCAATCGAAGCTTTACGATTACTAAATGACAAAAAATACTATGATCTGATGAAACATGAACTCTCATTAATTCGTCAGCAATTAGGCAACGGCTCCAGGAATGTTGCACAGCTTGCCTTTGATATGATGCACGGTAAGTAGTGAATAGTGAATATCTTAAATACTATTTGTTATCTCGACCAAAGGGAGAGATCTTATTCTACTGTGGCATAGGATCTCTCCCTCCGGTCGAGATGACAATAAAGTAAAAATAAATAATAAATAATAAATAATGAATAATGAATAATAAATAATGAATAATGAATAATGAATAATGAATAATGAATAATGAATAATGAATAATTCTAGCTGCCACAATAATTTTTTGAAAAGCTTTTTGCTTTTTATTGTTTTTTTATTAAGCAGTGGCTGCGCAACAATTGAAGGACCACCCAACCCGGACGACCCTCTTGAAGGCTTTAACCGCAGCATGTTTGAGTTTAATGAAGGCTTTGATAAATACGCATTAAAACCAGCCGCTAAAGGTTACAACTTTATAATGCCTGACTTTGCCAGCAAAGGTGTGAGCAATTTCTTTAGCAACGTTGATGACATTGTTGTTTTCTTTAATCAGTTACTGCAATTTAAACTTGCCGAAGCCACAGCAACCTCTGCACGTTTTGTATTCAACACCACCTTTGGGGTATTAGGTTTAATTGATTTTGCGTCAGATATGGATTTGCCAAAATACAATGAAGACTTCGGGCAAACGCTTGCTGTCTGGGGTGTAGACAGCGGGCCTTATCTAGTGCTGCCGTTTCTTGGACCATTGACAATACGTGACACTGCTGGTCTTGCCATTGACTGGACCTATTTTGACCCTATCTTCAAACGTCAAACCTTAAATCAAAGCATGGTCACTTTAACCATTAAATTTATTGATATACGTGCCGGGTTAATAGGAGCCAGCAACATACTAGACACAGTTCCTGATAAATATGCCTTTGTGCGTGATGCCTTTATGCTGCAGCGTGAATTTTTCATCTATGACGGCAACCCACCCGAAGACTTCAGCGAAGACGAGCTTTTTGATGACGAAGATTTATTTAATGACGAAGATCTTCAGGAAGACACGGTTAATTGATGACCTGCGTTATGAAAAATACATGAAGAAAAGCGGCAGGTAAAACCTGACCCAGCAGGCTAAAAACAGAGCTCACAAAGATCAATACCCTTTTCATACACTAAACATAGCGTTATTATTGAAGTTAAATTAATGGTCTACTTTTAAATCTGAAGAGCATAATAATGATGTCTTTCAGGCGATATAATATCTTACTGTATCTTATTGCAGGTCTACTGCTGAATGCAAGTGCCGCCTTTGGTTTTGAAAATATCAACTGGATAAAAGACTATGACAAAGGTTTGTCACATTCTGCGACCACCGGGCAACCCGCATTCATCTACTTCCATGCACCATGGTGCAGCTGGTGTCATGTTTATGAGCGTGACACACTGGGTAATCATCAAATAATCAATACCATCAAACAGCACTATACCCCAATACTGGTCAACTATGATGCCCGCCCCGACCTGATCGGGAAATACAGGGGCTTTGGCTTGCCCTTTACCGTTATCCTGTCTCATAAAGGCGAGCTGCTGGCACGTCTGCCCGGCATATTAAACCCGCAGGACATGCAAAAAACCCTGCAACATGTACTCAATATGCAAACAGTGCAGCATTCGCCGACAGCAGAAATTCTGATGTCAGTAAGCAGCCTGGATGCGCAAGCCTATCAGAACTTCCTTGCTCGCTGGCTGGAACATCTTGATGATCTGTATGACCCGACGACGGGAACATTCAGCGGCATCCTGGACAGTGGCGCAGCTCTAAAACGCTCTGCACCACAGGCCTGGGCTTTTAACCTCGAACATAATCTGTGGCCGGAACGCACAAAACGCGCTGCGCAGGCAACGCTTGATAATCTTTACGACAGCAAACATGGCGGCTTTTTCTATTTTTGTGACCCGCATCGCAGTGACAAACATTTAGAAACCGCCAAACTACTCGATGCAAATGCCTGGCTCATCTACTGGTTTGCACAAGCAGGCAAACAGTACAACAATGCTAAATTGACCGCAGCCGCACAATACAGCAGTGACTACCTGCAACGCATATTATGGGATGGAGAAGCAGGAGGTTTCTTCCAGGCACAGATCTCTGATGCGGATTATTATGCTGATTATTATAAATCGAACAGAGTAGCGACTAGCGCACCCGCACTGGATAGAATCAAACGTACCGACAGCAATGCGCAGGCAGCGATTGCATTAATAGAAACTGGCAGACTGACAGGAGATCCCGCACTGATAAAAGTTGCAACCGATACCCTCCACTACCTGATGACCCACCACTTGCAGGGTAGCCGACTCTATCACTCGCGCAGCGACAATGGCCTGGGGCAGGCCTTTAATCTTGCTGAAGACATCTTCTGGTTATTAGCTGCAATGCAAACAGCAATCGATGCTGGCGCAACATTTGCGACATCAAAACAAATGCACGAGATCTACAAACTTGCCAATCAATGGCTCACCATGACTGTGCAGAGCAAGACAGGTATCCGACTGCCCAACAAACTCCTTGGCATCATTGCATGGGTAGCTGTTAATAGTGACAATTCACTTATTCCCGAGCAAACCGCAAGCTGGGCATTGCGACAGATTCGCATCGAATCGGGCACCCGTCCTGATGAACTCGTCTATGCTCTTAAAGCCTGGCGACACTATCTGAGCACAAAAAACTGAGCACTTGCTGTATAGTGGGCAAGTCGCATCAGAACAGCTGGCCATAAACTGATCGCCAGATTTTGCCTGTTGTCCTTATAACCTGTATTACACCAGAGTCAGTAGGATTGTATGTGCAAAAAACAAGACTTGACTCACACGTCCTATTCCTATTATGAAAAAGTATTGCGAAGCAAGCGACTTGACCCCTATTATATTTTGACCCCTATTATATTTTCTATTATATTTAGAGAGTTAAAGTGTAATGTGATAGCACACCATCGTATAAAATCGATTTACCCCCCCCCCCTCATTCATTCCATATTTCATACAGAGAATAAAAAAAGTTGTAAACTTATGAAAAACATATCAATTATAATCCTTAAGGAAAACAAAATTCGTGCTTAATAGACTGCTACTCGAACACGACCATATACGCAAAAAATTGAATTTGCTTGAAATGCAATTTCTGGAACTGTGTCGTGACGGGACACCAGATTTGCCAATGATGCGCAGCATCATTGTTTTTATCCAGAAATACCCTGAACAAATCCACCACCCCGTAGAAGATATGATTTATTCTGTCTTGCTCGAGCGTAAAAGTGATATAAAACTGCTACAGGATCTTTTGTCTGACCATACTGATCTGGAAGCACTAACACGTAAATTAAGAAAGTCTCTTGAATCCTACATGAATAATGATTCTTCCAAAGAAGAATTAAAACGTCAGCTATCAATATTTCTTATCAGGCAACGACAGCACCTCTATATAGAGGAGATAGATATATATCCGCTGGCAAAGCAACTACTCACAGAAGCTGACTGGCAGAAAATTCAATCTTCCGAACCCTATAGTGGTGACTTTGCTTTTGCTGAATTCTCACAGGATGATTATGCGCTTTTATACAGTGAGATAGAGCGCCATAATAAATAGTAGGCTCTTCTGAGAAACAGGGGCCATATTGGTTTTTCGTAATACTTTTTTATTTTCCATCTAAAATTTTGCCATGCCAGAATCAAAATGAATAGCATTGTGAAGTTAGCGAAACTTTTTCAGCGAGGCATTATATCCTGCCGGTGCTGGAAGCCATTCCCACCCCCGGTCACTGCCCGGGGAGCACCTGTTATCTACTGCAACAAGCCGGAAAACAAATCCTGTTTACCGGTGACACTATTTATCCTGATAATGGTGAA
Source organism: uncultured Thiotrichaceae bacterium (assembly GCA_964421315.1). Taxonomy (GTDB): domain Bacteria; phylum Pseudomonadota; class Gammaproteobacteria; order SZUA-229; family SZUA-229. The sequence goes on from CAYQXD010000007.1 coordinate 18,267, forward strand.
TGGAAAATTTATCTTCACGGAAACAAGAGCAGCGGCAAAGATATGCTGGCGAGTCTGGACCTGCTGGCTGGCCTGTCCATCGATATCATCCTGCCAGGCTTATACATCGGCGATGTGTCATGGGAAGCGGTTTCACCTGCCAGGTGGACTTCTGTTATTGACGGTTGCATGAAGCAGGTGATTGCTTAAAGGTTTTTAAACTCTGCTGCAGCTGCCTATATCAGCAGCAATGTTACCCCGCCTTCAAAATCAGACTGCACTACCCCTGTTCCAGCTATTTACTGCAAGCGTTTTCTGCTTATACTAGTTTTATACACTAGTTTTTTAGGAAACTTGCAAAGGACGAATCGCGATATGTGGTCTATTCATTTCCTTTACCGTCTGCTCTCCGGGCTAACCCTCATTATGCTTATGCAGTATTCATGGGCGGTTGCCGCTGCGCAGAATAAATCGTCAGGAACGATTTATCATGCAAGCCCCGAAGGGGTGAGTATCATGGATGATACGAATAATAAAGCCTACCTGGTGGAAATTGATGGTGCAATCACTCCCGTTACCCAGGAACTGATCGTGCGCAGCATCGACAACGCCGAGGCTGAAAGTGCAGACATGGTCATTATACAAATGAATACGCCCGGTGGTCTCGATCATTCTATGCGTGGGATTATCAAATCGATACTCGGCGCACACATTCCTGTCATTACCTATGTTTCACCACAGGGTTCGCGCGCAGCCAGTGCAGGCACTTATATTCTCTATGCCAGCCATATCGCGGCGATGGCACCCGCTACCAACCTGGGGGCGGCAACACCCGTACAAATAGGCGGTTTACCCAAAATACCAACTGATCCCACTCGGGATAATGGCGTAGAAAAAGGTGATGCAGGAAAAACCAGCATGGAAAAGAAAATCATCAACGATGCCGTTGCCTACATCAAAGGACTAGCAAAACTCAGGGGGCGCAATGAAGAATGGGCAGAACTGGCAGTGCGCGAAGCGGCCAGCCTCACCGCCGAAGCAGCGCTGGAAAAAAATGTCATCGACATCGTTGCCGATGATCTCTCAGCACTACTGAAACAGCTCAATGGCTGGCAAGTCGATGTCAAAGGCCAAAAAATCACTCTTGATACAGATGCCTTAATCATTGAACGGATTATCCCGGACTGGCGCTCCAAATTACTGGCTATCATCACCAATCCCAATATCGCCTACCTGCTGATGCTGATTGGTATCTACGGCCTGATCATGGAATTTTCCCACCCGGGAGCCATCTTGCCCGGCGTGGTTGGCACCATCTCGCTGTTGCTCGCCCTGTATGCCTTCCAGGTGCTGCCGATAAGCTATGCCGGGCTGGCGCTGCTCGGCATTGGCCTGGTCTTTATCATCTCGGAAGTGTTTATCAGTAGTGGCGGCATACTGGGTATTGGTGGTGTGATCGCGTTTACGGTCGGCTCCATTATGTTATTTGATGATGAATATATCGCCGTATCAATTCCATTGATCGGTGGCACAGCGTTAGTCGCAGCGGGTTTTATGTTATGGATACTCAATCATTTTGCTGCACTCAGAAACCGGCAGGTGGTCAGTGGCGCTGAATACATGATTGGCCGTACCGGTAAGGTACTGGCAGATTTTACTGATCGCGGACGGATTGAAATAGATGGGGAATCCTGGCTGGCCGATACCACAGTTGCCGTTAGCGCCGGGCAAAAGGTTCGTATCAGCGCCATGAACAAACTGGTTCTCAAAATTGAACCGGTAATCAACACCAATAGTGAGGAATAACCATGTACATGCTCGAATATATTGTTCCAGTCATATTACTGTTCGCCATTATTATTTCTGCAATACGCATCCTGAAAGAATATGAGCGTGGTGTCGTTTTTTTCCTCGGCCGTTTTCAAAAGGTCAAGGGCCCCGGCCTGATTATCGTCATCCCGGTGATTCAAGAGATGGTACGTGTTGATTTGCGCGTTATCACCTACGACATCCCCACACAGGACATTATCTCCCGCGATAATGTCACTGTACACGTAAGTGCCGTACTTTATTTCCGGGTGGTTGACGCGGAACGCGCTATTATCCAGGTGGAGCACTATTTCAATGCAACCAACCAGTTAGCACAAACCACCTTACGCTCTGTGCTGGGTCAGCATGACCTCGACGAAATGCTTTCGCAACGTGACCGGCTGAATATCGATATTCAAAACATTCTCGATAAACAAACCGCATCGTGGGGCATCAAGGTTACCAATGTGGAAATCAAACACATCGACCTCAACGAAAGCATGATACGCGCCATCGCCAAACAGGCCGAAGCCGAACGTGAACGCCGGGCAAAAATCATTCATGCCGAAGGCGAGCTGCAGGCTTCCGAAAAACTGCTGCAGGCAGCAAATATTATGTCAAAAAACCCTCAAACATTGCAATTGCGTTATCTGCAAACCTTGAACGATATTTCCAGCGAAAATGCCTCAACGATTGTCTTTCCGCTGCCGATGGAGATTTTAAAGGCGTTTGAAAAGGTCATGCCAGAAAAAAAGACAACTGAAAACTAATCATTGATCATGGCAGTCACCCCGTTCACCGCTTTATTCAATAAACCAGCAAGACTACATGTTCTGGTAATGACGCTGCTACTTGTTTGCATTGTCATCACGGGGGTACAGGCCAAGGAGCAGTGAGAACCAATTATTTTTTGCGCTTTACCCGATCACAAGACCAGTCTCATTTGGACTTTAAATCAATGAATCCGTCTTAACCCGCACCGGAGGAGTTGCCATGAATGTTTCAGACCTTTATCGAGCACTTGAATTTTCGCATTATGCTGAACGCTATCGCGATAATGTTCTCGCAATAGGACTGTCCCTCAACACACCCTTTCACGACCTGGTACTTGATTTCAAAGTGCTCACCGCTTATGGCATAAAACTGGTGATTATGGCACCTGATCCAAACTTTGAACTTGAACGCGAGATCGCACTGTCAAACACACATGGCACCAATTTTAGTCTTATCCAGGCTCAGGAACCAAAGAGCGCCGACTCCTACGAGCTGAAAGTCAATCTGAGCCAGGTGGAAGCGGCGCTCAATCTCGGCGAAATGCCTGTTGTTGTTTATCATTGTCTCACCCCGCAAACCACACAAATAGAAGCCCCCGAGAAACCTGGAAAGTATGTCGCCACACAACTCAAGGCAAAAAAAATTATTTTCCTTAGCCAGCAGGCACAACAACTGGAGGATGCTCTATCAAAGACACGGGTGACTTATGATGAGTTTGAGGATTTTTATAAACGTCTTCACGAAACCAACATGGACAGGTTTGAAGATCGCATACGCTACGTACAATCACTGCTGGAGGCTGACATTGCAGAAGTGGCCTTTCTCGTCGGCAAGTCTGGTGTACTGTGTCAGGAAGTTTTTACCCATGAAGGCGCGGGGATTCTCTTTAGTAAGATAGTGAATAGCGAAATCAGACAGGCAGAGCTTCGTGACATCAGTGACATCGCATTTCAGATCCGCCCGGAAGTTGAAACTGGCCGTATTCTACCCGTTGAAGAAAATTCCATCGCCCAGAATCTTCATAACTTCTGGGTGTATGAAATTAATGGGCAGATCGTTTCCGTTATGTGTCTAAAAGAGTACGGTGACTGGGTTGAGATCGCAACCGGCTCGACTATTTTTCGGGATCGAAAATATGGCCGCGCCTCAGAACTTTTTTTGCACCTGTTTGAGGAGTCCAAAAAGCGTGGTGTTAAAGGGATTTTTGGTGTCAGTATCAATCCAAAAATGGAGAAAAAACTGGCACCGCTTGGCTTTGTCGAAGTTCAACACAGCGAACTCCCCAAGGCCTGGCAAGATCAATACGACGAAAGTCGCTCTTCCAGAGCCTTTGCACTTACTTTATAAAAAACGTAAAAAAGATAAAAGTGTTAGATCTATTGATTGAACTGTCCACTAAACTTCCTTCATAGTGGAGTTGCTTCAAAAAAGACAAGACCCTATTAATCGTTACCGAGCCACCATTTTACAACGACTTCCTGTATGGGCGTTTGGGCCGACTGATATAGGGGTTGGATGTTCTCAGGCTGGCTGGCAAAGACGAACTACCACTGAGAGAGATCTCAATCTGCCGGGGTACGTGCCGGAGTCGTTACTCATCCTGATGATTGACGCTGGAGTGGTTATTGAAAAATACAAAAGCCGCCACAACGTTATGCTGTAATTGATAGCAATGCCTTGCTTGAATTATTTGGTATTGCTCACCTTGAACAATATCAGCGTATCCATAAAGGCTGGATTGAGGACGCACTTAAATCTGAAGACAATCAACGGATGTTTACCTGGACACAAAACCGTGCCGTTGGTAGCCAGGATTATGTAACGAAAGTTAAGTCTGCTTTAGGTCTTGCAGGTGATCATAGGCAGTGGTGGTTGACGCTGATGTTCATACACTAAAAGAGCCAGCTACGACTCACATGGTTCATTTAAGGCATAAAAAACAGGCTTTAAGCGATGATAAGGCGATTAAATAGGAATAAGGTTGATTGTTATCAAACGGTTGCGCAGGTCCGACCCCTATGGTTTTGCGCATGATGATCTGCTGACGGAACTGCTCGGCATAGTGATGCACTCGTAACATCACCTGCACCAGTGATGGCTCAAACAAATATTCGCTTCGACACAAATCATAGGCCGTTAACAGCTCCTGCGTGGTTGTTACGTCTGCAAACCAGCAGGCTGCCGTTACCGGCTCAGGCGTTGCCGCTACCGGCGTCAGATCAAGACTGAGTTGCTGGCCATCTTGCGGTTTTGCCAGCAATTGACTACGATCTTGCACGCTGGCAGACAAACCCGTCTCTACCTGCTGCAAATGAGCGCCAGGATCACTGGCAAAACTCCGGGCAGAATCGTCGTCATAATTATGGTATTCAGCGTGCATATAAGCATCCTGATGGCTCGAACAGTGACACAAAAAAACCGGCCTTTAACACTAAGGCACTAATTTATATGACCCCTTATGCCAGCTATAGTTACAGCCATAAGCGGCAAAGCATGAAACTTGGTTGTTTCCCTCCAGTCTAATCAAAAAGTTCCAGTAGTCCTGTTGAGGGTGACCATGCTGAATCGAATCCTGATTGCCGGTGGTGGAAAAATTGGCTCGTTAATCGCCTGCATGCTGGCAGACAGCGGTGATTTTGATGTTGTGCTGGCTGATATCAGCCCGCTGGCAATTTCCGTACAACACCCACTACGTCAACTGAAAAACCTGCATACTCGCAAGCTCGATGTAAATGACCATCAGGCACTGCAAAATTGCCTTGAACAACACCAGACCCAGGCCATTGTTTCTGCCCTGCCTTATCATTGCAACCGTTCACTGGCCGAGTTCGCCCACGGTGCCAGACTGTATTATTTTGACCTGAGCGAAGACACCAAAAATGCAGACACTATTCGCCAGCTGGCCGATGCGACTGCCCCTGCGTTTGTGCCCCAATGTGGCCTGGCACCGGGTTTCATCAGCATTGTTGCCAGCCATCTGATGACACATTTTGAAAGCATCGATACCGTCAAGATGCGGGTTGGTGCCCTGCCCCTGCACCCCAATAATGCGTTGAAATACTCGCTGACATGGTCAACCGACGGCCTTATCAATGAATACATCAATCCCTGTTACGGTCTGGAGAACGGTGAATTAGTGCAGTTCAGACCGCTGGAAGGTTATGAAACCATTACTCTGGATGGTGACCGCTACGAAGCCTTTAATACCTCGGGTGGCCTGGGCACACTGGCCGATACCTTTGTTGGCAAGGTCAACAGCATGAACTACAAAACCATGCGTTATCCGGGGCATTGCAAAAAAATGCATCTGCTGTTGCATGACCTGAAGCTCAGTCATGACCGGCAAACACTCAAGCATATTCTGGAAAATGCCCTGCCCCACACGTTACAGGACGTGGTGCTGATCTATGTCTCGGTTACCGGTAAACGCCATGGTGCCCTGTTTGAAGAAAATGATGTCAGAAAAATTTATCCGCGAGATGTCGCTGGCGCACACTGGTCGGCAATACAGCTGTCAACGGCGGCCGGTTTATGTTGTGTACTGGATCTGTGCCTGCAGCGTCATCTTAAGGGGTTTGTTTGTCAGGAAAGTTTTCAACTCAGGGATGTGCTGAACAATCGCTTTGGTACATATCTGGAGAGTGATGCACAGCACGGCAACAGATTAAATCGCCAGGCCGGGCAAATGCCAGCCGGGCAGACACCGCTCAATCACAAAACGACATAACACCATGGCAAACATCACTGCGCTCAGCGACATTCTCAAAACACTCGGCATCAGTGAACTTAATCCTGGTGCCTGCTTTGCTCCCGGCCAGTGGAGCAGGGATTCAACAACCGCTGTTTTTGCCTCCACCAACCCCGCCAACAATCAGCCCCTTGCCCAGCTGCAATCTGCTTCAGCACAGGACTATGAAACCGTACTGGCTTCGGCCAGCCAGGCCTTTTTGCAATGGCGTTGCATACCGGCACCGGCACGCGGTGAAGTTATACGCCTGATCGCCAATAAACTGCGTCAGCACAAAGAAGTACTGGGGCAGCTGGTTACCCTGGAAACCGGAAAATTACTGCAGGAAGGTTATGGTGAAGTGCAGGAAATGATCGACATAGCGGATTTTGCCGTTGGTCAGTCGCGCATGTTGTATGGCAAAACAATGCATTCGGAACGTCCCCGGCATCGCATGTATGAACAATGGCACCCGCTAGGCATAACTGGCGTGATCACTGCGTTTAATTTCCCGGTGGCGGTGTGGGCATGGAACGCCTTCATTGCCGCCATCGCTGGCAACAGTGTGATCTGGAAACCCTCACCACAGGCACCGCTGTGTGCACTGGCGGTGCAGCACCTTTGCAATGCGGTATTAAAAGCGGGTGATTATCCGGCTATTTTCACCCTGCTGATTGAACACAATAACCAACTGGTGCAACGCCTGGTCAACGATCCGCAGCTACCCCTCATCTCCTTCACCGGCTCCACTGCGGTGGGGCGCAAGGTGGCGCAACAGGTCGCCAAACGACTGGGCAGAAGCCTGCTGGAACTCAGTGGCAACAATGCCATTATTGTCGATGAAACCGCCGATCTACAACTGGCGCTGCCATCCATTGTCTTCGGCTCAGTCGGCACCACCGGCCAGCGCTGTACCACCAGCCGTCGTTTATTTGTCCATCAATCTCGTTACCAGGAACTCACCGACAAACTGGTTCATGCCTACCAGCAAATTCATATCGGCGACCCACTCGACGCGGCAGTTTTAATGGGCCCACTGATCAGCCCGGAAGCCGTACAAACTTTTGTAGAAACCATCAAAACCATCAAGGCACTGGGTGGTGAAATACTAATTGGCGGCGAAGTTATCGAAGGCAGTGGCAACTTTGTTCGCCCCACCATCGTGCGTGGCGAAAATAACTGGCCTATTGTGCAACAGGAAACCTTTGCGCCGATTCTCTATGTTATGCCCTATGAAAACCTGCAACAGGCCATAAAACAGCAAAACGCTGTATCCCAGGGTTTGTCTTCTGCCTTATTCACCCGCGATTTATCACACGCCGAACGTTATCTTTCAGCCACCGGCAGCGACTGCGGCATCGCTAACATTAATATCGGTACCTCCGGTGCTGAAATTGGCGGTGCGTTTGGTGGCGAAAAAGATACCGGCGGCGGACGCGAAGCCGGTTCCGATGCCTGGAAAGCCTACATGCGTCGTCAAACCAATACCATTAACTGGGGAACCGACACTCCGCTGGCACAGGGAATACAGTTTAAACCGGGAGATTAATCATTCCAATGAACTAAACGTATTCATTCAATAACTTAATCTGACACGAGGTAACTTCTCAATAAGTCCGTGCGGTTATATGGTGATGAGACACGCCGTAAATACGTCCGCATGTTTGCAAAAGCGGGGCTTGACGGTAGTCGTAGGGTGGATAAGTGAAACGCATCCACCTTTCATCGCAATATCCTGGTGGATGCGCTATCGCTTATCCACCCTACCGAAGCATCGAGATCCATCAAAGCAAAGTTGTTGGAACACTAATATGAGTACTTTAAATTTCATTCGATCTTGATATTTTTAATGTATGCAGTGAATCTGGAATCGGTATTATCTCCATCTGACATTAACCATAACGCAACGACATTTACCGGCACCTCGAAGTCATAACTGGATTGCCACCAACCCTGTTTGTCATTAAAACTATCGATAGCAATCATCGTAACCCTTCTGTTATAAGGATTAGTCCATTGCACATTTGCCGCATGTTTTGCATCCACCACCAGATAAATCATATTTTCTGAAGGAAATTTTAATAACTCATCAACACGTTTCATCCACGATGGCAAAAATGGATTCGGTAACGGGCTGGGCAATGCGTCATCCGTTTTAAGCAATAAACCCAGTTTGAAAACAGCATCATCACCTGCTCGCTGCTCTTCATGTTGCGCATTTTTTATTTGTGGTCTGCCGTCGCTACGCCATTCAAAACTGACGTGGCTAATTTGTCTGACATGATCAAAGGGTTTCATTAAAAACGACGCGCTACCATCAACCTCAATTTGTAACTGCTGATTCTGGTAGTCGTGATGATTGGCTTTTATTCTTTTAAATACAATATGTTCGAAATTATCTGCTTGTAACAAAATCACTTGTGCAGACATGTCAGCAAATAACGTATTTGTGTGCAGCAACATGACAAACGGCACTAAGAATAAAAGGTAGGCTCTTTTCATACGTCTCCTTAGTATGTGTCAACTGTGATTAGCAAAAGATGGTTATTTATAGATTCTTTACATATTGAACCATTTTCATTCGCATAGCCTGATCGGGTAAACGACCATGGCTTGCCCCCATGTTTTCACGTAAATGCGCCAGTTGTGAAGTTGCCGGTATTGCACAGGTGACGGCGGGATGGGAGATAATAAATTTCAAAAAGAATTGTGCCCAGTTTGCGCAATCAATTTCTTTTGCCCAAACAGGTAATTTATTTCGTTCAAACCTGTTAAATAATCCACCGCGTTGAAACGGCCTGTTAATGATCACCGCAATGCCCCTGTCTTTCGCCATGGGAAGCAAATATTGTTCAGCTTCCCGATCCAGTATATTGTAAGTGAACTGCACAAAGTCCAGTGACTGGCTACGCATGATATGTATTAATTGATCATGCCGCCGTCCGTGTGAAGTTGTCACACCAAGATAGCGAATATCGCCTGTTTCTTTTAACGCATGTAAGGTTGGTAAATGGGTTTCCCAGTCAACCAGGTTATGCACCTGTATCAGATCAAAGCCCGGCAGGCCCCACAACATACGAGAGTCTCCCATTTGTAGAAAGCCCTGTCGATTGCCTTTAGTCCATACCTTGGTCGCAGAAAACAAATCTTTTTGATGGCCGATGCGATGCAGACCGATGCCAATGACTTCTTCTGCAACGCCATACATGGGGGATGAATCCAATATTCCGCCACCCAGCTTCAAAAACTCACGCAGAATGGTTACACGACTACTCAGTTCAGCCTCATCATCGAGATCAATCGCAAACGTCAACCATGAACCAAGACCAATAGCAGGAATTTTTTCACCACTTGATGGAATGATGCGCATGTGCCTGTTTGTAGTCATCATGGCAGAGGGTAACGCAGAATAGCTCTGACCGGCTAACAGGTTCGAGCCCATATATGAGCCGAGAACAGCCAGATACCTGAAAAATTGACGACGAGTAATTGACATCAGCACCACCTGCAATTATCAACATTGGTGTAACCATTCTACCAACAGCCGCACCTGCATGTCTCACTACTTTGATTTTTTAACTAGCCGGGTTGAGAACGCACTGAAAGTTGATGATAAGTAGCGCATTGCTGCCTGGACACAAAATTTTACAATTGGAAGCCTTAATTATCTAATCAGATTTAAACCTTATTGGTAGATATAAAGCATTGCTGTCAGAAGGTGATATGCCTACGTTAAAAGAGCCATTTACACCTTATATGGCTCTTTTAGAGCATAAAAAGCAGGCTTTAAGCGATGATAATAGTATTTCACTAGAATAATATTAATTGTTATCAAACGGTTACACAGGTACGACCCGAATCCCGACAGCCCGGATCGATAATGAAAATTGTAGGCACACAAATACATGTTATCCGACGTTATAGTCAACCGGTGCCGACATAAGGTAAGGAGGCATTATTGATTATGTGACCGCAACCCACACAACACTAATAAAAAAAGTAGCCTGAAAAGAGCTAAGGAATACGCACGGGAAAAATAAATGAAAAAATACATATCAAACACAAAACAACAGAATAACGGCAAAGGTTAGTGCTTAGTGTTTGAAAAAAGAGAAATGAACAGCCTGAAATCAACAATCGGGCTAAACAGCAAAAAGCTATTTTCAGTAGCGCAATTCAAACTTACACAAATCACCGGGCTTGTCCAACAAACGGTTCAGATTGTGGTTCGCTTCGCTCACACAATCTAACCTTATTCGTTAGGAGGCACCACTTTGAAACCCTACCGAAAATGCACGCGGCCGCACCAAAAACCAGCTAGCCAACACCAGCCCACCAAAGGCAGTGTAACAAACCACAAAAACCCACGATGGGGCTTGATAGTACAAGAGTTCGTTCAACCAGTGCGTTATGAAGGAACCCTCGTAGATAGCTTCTCCCGCTTTCGATCGCAGGTCCATTTCCCAAATCGTCAGTGGGCAAATGACACCGAACCAGGCTTGCAAAACGACAACGCCAACTCCTAGTAAATGTGTGACACGGAACCACGGGTTTCTGACCCAGTGCCATGATAGAAACTTACCCACAAAAATAAGAATCAAGCCGAGCACAACAAAGGCTACGAACAGTACATGCGTTACAAGTATGACATCGGCGACCAAAGAATACAGCGCCTGGGACTCCATAGTGCCTCCTAACAGTGATATTAACAGGAATGAACCATTCCATGTATTTCTCTTATATATACGGACTACAATACCATGTATTATCATATTGAAGACATAACAAGGAAGATACCGTCATGCCAAATCAATCGTCTAATGCACTGAAAAAACCATGTTGCAAGCCACAATCCATTCGTTTAATAAATCAGAAGCATCAGCAAAAGCATCAGTGTCAGTCTTTCCATGCAACATAAGTTGAGTCGCATTTTGACTGTTCGTTGTTATTGACCTATGTCTGCCAGGTAAGGTCTGCGCCACGACAAATAATTTCGCCCGTTTTTGCAACTACTCACTCTTCTGGTGTCAGAATACAGTAGTGAGGAGCCTATGAAACTCGAAGATCGCATTCAGATGCTGGGCAGTGAACTATTCAATAGTGCGATGCAACAGGCTGATGAGCCATCATGGCCTGAGCGGCTTATAAACCGTGCTATACAGGATTCGCAGTTTCGCATTCAGACATTACGTTTTATTGATGTACTGCCCAGTCTCAATAATGACATCGAATTAAGCCGTCATCTTCAACAATATTTTGGCAATCTGAAAACGCCTTTGCCCGAGCTGGCGCAATGGGGGTTAACACAATCCGACAAACCCTGGCTCGCCCATATTGCTGCCCCACTAGTGCGTTTAACCATTCGTGCTTTTTCCCGAAAATTTATGGGCGGCAGTACGATTCATGCCGCAGCAAATACCATCAAAAAATTACAACATAATGGTTTGAACTGTAGTCTGGATATTCTTGGTGAAGCTTCTATTTCAGAAAAAGAAGCTGATATGTATCAGCACGCCTATCTACAGATGATTCATGAGATGTCCACACAAATGAAACAGTGGACAAACTCTGAAAAAACTGATCGCTTACATGGCCGTGATATGCCAAAGCTGAATGTATCACTAAAACTTTCATCGTTGTATTCACAAATCGATGCGGTTAACTTTAAGGGCAGTGTCAACGCGATAAAACATCGTTTATATCCGATACTAGAGTGTGCGCGCGATAACCATGCTTTTGTTTTGCTGGATATGGAACAATATGATTTTAAAAACATTATTATACAAAGCTTTCTTGAGACACTTGAAGAGCCTGCTTTTAAGGACTGGCCTGATATTGGTTTAGCCATACAGGCTTATCTAAAGGATAGTTATAAGGATCTACAAACTATATATGATGTTTTACATAAACGAAACACACCTGCAACCATCAGACTGGTACGCGGCGCTTACTGGGATTATGAAACGGTTATTGCAGACCAGAACAACTGGCCCTCACCTGTCTGGACCAGCAAACAGGACACGGATGCCAACTTCGAGTCCTGTCTTGATTATTTATTATCAAAACATCCGCTGATAGAAACTGCCGTTGCAACACACAATACACGTAGCATAGCAGCGACCATCGCGCTGGCTGAAAAATATAAATTATCAACCGATGATTATGAATTTCAAATGCTTTACGGTATGGCCGATTCGCTGAAAGACACGCTCATTAAACGCAATCATCATCTGCGTATCTATGTGCCTTATGGTGAAACCCTGCCTGGGATGTCCTATCTTGTTCGTCGCTTACTGGAGAACAGTTCTGGTCAAAACATTCTTGATATGGGATTAAATAATAAACAAGCGATTAATCTCGACAAACCAACATTCAGCGCAGTGACAGAAACAAATAAGTTAAAAGAAAATAAAACATTCCACAATCAGGCTTTATTTCGTTTTACTGAAAGCACAGAACATGATTGTTTTTTGCAGGCAATACAACAGTGCCAGTCACAACTCGGAAAGGATTACCCGTTAATCATCAATGGTGAACGGCACACCTCGGGTTCTACCATACAATCAATCAATCCTGCAGCGCCCGACCAAATCATTGGCAATGTTTTTGCTGCCAACCGGCAGTTGGCAGATAGGGCAATAACCAGCGCAAAAAAGGCACACGGTCACTGGAGCAAGTTGCGTTTATCAGAACGGGCAAATTACTTATGTAAAATTGCAAAGCTTTTGCAACAACAGAGAAATGAATTTTCAGCCTGGCAAATCTTCGAGGCCGGTAAAAACTGGCGAGAAGCGGATGCCGATGTTTGTGAAGCCATTGATTTTTTAAACTACTATGCCGGGCAGGCTGAAAAGCTTGAGCATCCTGTTGTTAATCAGGTAACAGGTGAATGGAATACCGCACGTTATCATTCACGTGGCATTGGTCTGGTTATTCCACCGTGGAATTTCCCACTTGCTATTTTGGTTGGTATGTTGTCAGCCACCATTGTAAGTGGCAACACTGCCATTTTAAAACCTTCATCACAAACACCGGTAATCGCTGCAAAGTTTGTAAGCTTAATGCACGAAGCAGGATTACCCGATGGCGTGGTAAACCTGGTCGCTGGCAGTGGCGCGGATATTGGTGAGTATCTGGCAAAACAAGCTGATATTCACATCATTGCTTTTACCGGCTCAATGGTTGTCGGCACCCGTTTAATTAATATCGCATCGCAGTTTAATCCAGGACAACTTAATCCCGAACAATCTCATATTAAACGCGTGATTGCAGAAATGGGTGGCAAGAACGCGATTATCATTGATGAAGACGCCGACCTTGATGTCGCCGTCACCGGCACAGTGCGTTCTGCATTTGGTTTTCAGGGACAAAAATGCAGCGCTGCTTCCAGGGTTATTGTACTTGATAATATCTACCACACTTTTATGGAAAGAATGCTGGAAGCAACGAAAAGTATAAAAATGGGTTCGCCTGTTCACCCCGAAAACATCATGGGGCCTGTCATTAGCCAGCACGCTTATAACAACATTTTAAACGCCATAGAAAAAGGAAAAAAAGAAGCCAACATGGTATTAAATAATTCATCTGAGACTTCAGGCAAAGGCTTTTTTATTGCACCGACAGTTTTTACCGACGTTACCACTGACTCGGTGCTTGCACAAAAAGAAATTTTTGGCCCGGTGTTATCGGTTATTCGTGCCAGCGACTTTAGTCAGGCATTAAACATAGCAAACAATTCACAGTATGCATTAACCGGTGGCGTTTACTCACGCAACCCTTTTAATCTGGAACGCGCTAAAGCAGAATTCAATGTCGGCAACCTGTACCTGAACAGAAAAACAACCGGCGCAGTCGTCTCACGCCAACCTTTTGGTGGATACAAATTAAGTGGTATTGGTTACAAAGCGGGAGGTGAAAATTATTTAATGCAATTTATGGACGAAAGTTTTATCACAGAAAATACCATGCGTCGTGGCTTTGCACCCACGGATAAAAATAACGGTGGCAGTGATGCATTACACTGACTGGCATATTTCAATTTTAGGAAATAACATAACCTTGTCTGAAGCACACGATTATATTCATATATTGCTTGGCCGTGGTTTAATGCCTGCGGACGAAGCTTTTACTATTCACAATTTTGGGGACACAATACTTAATTAAATTAAACGAATTAAGCATTGTGTCCCC
>CAYQXD010000007.1:32845-40859 GCA_964421315.1 uncultured Thiotrichaceae bacterium
CAATTTTGGGGACACAATACTTAATTAAATTAAACGAATTAAGCATTGTGTCCCCAAAATTTCCCCAAAATTGTGAATTTATAGTGTGTGCCACTAAATTTTACATTAAAATTGCTAATATACGCACGCATAAACCGTCGAATTTATTTGCAGCGTTTAGCTCTTAAGATATAGATGTTTTATTATGCCTATATAGAACAATCAGTTATGATTATGGTTTGATTTTTGCGTTGTTTTCTTGTTATTAAGTCAATTAGTTTCAAATAATATTTTATTTTGGGTATTGAAATTAATCACTTATGGGCGCAATATTGCACTTCACGAAATACGGCATAATGTCGTTTTTGTGTCTATAATCAAATTAATTAAATTTTTTAGCTTAATAGTCGATAAGAGTATAGAGCTGTTGATTGATTTATTATGTCGTACAACACCTACTTATTTTTTGGGATCAAATTATGAATGCTGCAAACGAAACAAATCAGGATGTAATTGTTTTTAAAAATTTGCGTAGACCATCGGCTAACATTGCTGGTGATTTTATGGAAGTAGTAGCTAAAGCTGTTAAACCAACAGAACCTTTTGTATGCGCTAATGCATCTGGTTATACGCGTGTAGTTGAATCATTTGATGAGATTGGTGAGTTAGCAGGTATCTCTGGCAAAAAGATTAAGGCTGTATTTGGCAAATAAAAATAACAAATAAATTAAAAAAAAGCCCATTTAATAGTGGGCTTTTTTTTTAGGGAGATAGTTGAGTGTCGTTTAATATTTTATATTCAAGTGATCCAGAACTGGATTTAATATCACTATTAAGGTACATCAATAATTTTACAGATAATCTTGGCGAAAAAGATGTTGAGTTAGATATAGATAAATGTATGGCGATTTTACGTTTAATTCGTCAAGATTTTCCACATAAGGACGGGTTAAGTGAGGCGAATGTATTTAAAAAAGTCGCTTATTTTATGTGTTATTTTATTGGAGAAAGACCGGTATTAAGTACATTTTCCTCAGAAAATGTAGGGACTGAACTTGCGGGGATGATTAATCATCAAAATGCAATGATTGCACTACAAATTGCAATCGATAGTTTACATGGTGCTGTAGTCAGGGCGAATTCTGATGCTCCCAATAAATTGATAAATAGAATTGAATTGTCTGCGCATTCATACAGAGATATTATTGATGCCATAAAAACTTCTAGCCCAGTGTCTAACTTCAAATTATTATGCGTGTTGCTTGAGCAGTTGGTTTATAAAACTAATCCTGAGTGTCAGTATACATTGATTGATATCTAAGATATAAAATGGTGGTCATCACGTCTAAGTAATCAATCAATGGGGTCACCCTTAAGCCAGTCAACCCTGCATCCATAGATAATTATCTCAATTATCAAACTGTCATATTATGCGTGAGAAAAAAACGGCCTACGCTACCGCTACCAGCTTACACTTCCTGTTCTCGAACAGCCACCCGGGCAACCGCTGAAGTTGAAGTAAGTTTAACAATACCAAAATCATCCATAATGGCATAAACGGAAGGTAATACCAGCATAATCAACAGCGTTGACGTTAACATACCAAATACAATGCTGGTGACCAGTGGTACTAAAATTAATGCCTGGGTGCTGGTTTCAAATAATAATGGTGTCAGTCCTGCCACCGTTGTTACTGAGGTCAGGAAGATGGCACGAAAGCGATCACGCACCGCCTGTCTTGTGGCATCGTGTAAAACCATGCCTTCTTTCACATGTTGTTTAATGAACACGACTAATAGAATGGAATCATTAACCACGATACCTGCCAATGAGACAAAACCAATCATACTCGGCAGGGTAAAATCCAGACCCATGATGAGATGACCCCAGATAGCACCGATAAGTGCCAGTGGAATATTCAACATAACCAGTGCAGGTTCACGGTAATTTCGGAAGATTAAGCTTAATAATAAAAACACGCCCAACGCACCTAAGGCAAAACCACTTAAAATTGAACCTTTGGTTTCACCGCCTTTTTCTACTTCACCTTTAAGACTGAAAACAATGTCAGGATAACGTTGTTGTAATTCCTGTAGAAAATTCTTGTCGGTGCTGCTTATAATTTCAGAGGTATTGGCAATTTCTGGATCGACATCACCAAAGATTGTTACTGTGCGCTTATGGTTTATGCGCCCTATTCGGGCAAAACCGCGTTTTTCAGTCACCGTAGCGACACTGCTTAATGGTATGGCTACACCATTTTTTGAGAATACGATCAGGTTATCGAAGTCATGTAACTGCTCACCGGCTTTACTGTCGAGTTTGGCAATAATTTCATAAGCTTCGCGCTGGCGGTAGATATCATCTATTTTAATGCCCTGATAGGCTGCGCGAAGTTGCGCGGCTATACTGTTGGCATCGACACCCGCCGCTAATGCGCCGGGTTTTAAACGAACGGTATACTCTGGTTTTCCTGGGCGTAAATCATCCAGCAAATTAGACACGCCTGCATAACCGCGCAACCAGTTTTGTAACTCCCAGGAAGCCAGTGAGAGACTGTCCAGATTATTGCCACTTAGACGAATTTCAATCGCCCGGCCCGCCGGCCCCAGTTTTGGTTCTCTATATTGCACACTAATAATACTGGGCAGATCACCACTATTTTTTTGCCACAGGCTGGTTAATTCCTGTATTTTTGTATTACGTTTTTCAGTGTTCAATAAATCGAGGCTGATGGTTGCCAGATGACTGCCATTTTCAGGTGCATCAGCATGAACGCCATAACTCAGCTTCACGTTTTTAACCAGTGCTTCTGATTCATTTTTATTGAGTGTCACCAGTGTTTCATCCAGTGCTTTTAACAGCTTGTCTACCACTCTCTCGGTTTCGGCCAGTGGTGTACCCTGAGGCAGAAGAATACGTGCATCGACAGAATTTCCTTCAAGACTGGGAAAGGCCTTAAATTTCACTGTGCCGGTGGCAATCAAACCAATTGAAAACACCAGCATAGCCAGTGCGGTGCCTACTGTAATATAACGAAACTCAATGGCTTTATCGGCAAACCGTCCGACGCTTTCCCGCAAACGATTAAAGCCTGTTTCAAATTTTTGACGCAACACATGCGGCTGTTTTTTCTGTGCATGTTGCAGTGAATGTTTTAAGTGATTCGGCAAGATTAAAAATGCTTCAATTAGGCTGATGGTTAGTACCGAAAGCAAAACCACGGGTAACACACCTAGAATCTGCCCCATGTCACCCTTCATCATCAGCAAACTGCCAAACAAAAAAGCCGAGGTTAGATAGGAGGCAATCACACCGGTAAACACGCGGTGGGTGCCATCAATGACTGCATCAAGTGAAGACTTACCTTTTTTATATTCATGAGCAATGCTTTCAGAAATCACAATAGCATCATCCAGCAAAATGCCAATCGCCATCAGCAAGGCAATCATTGAAATCATATTGATGGTAATGCCAAACATCACCATCACTGCCAGACCGCCAAGAAATGATATGGGCAGACCCAGAGCAACCCAGAAAGTATATCGCCAGGTAAAAAACAAAAACATCGCTAGCGTAGCCAGAATCAAGCCCTGCCAACCATTCTTCATTAACAGGCTAAGACGATCACTAACTATCGCTGCTTTATTCTGAGTAATAGTAAGGAGTGTACCCTCTGGTAATATTTTATTTTCCTGTTCAACAAAATGACTAATGGCATTAAAAACTTTTAAGGTATCATCAGTGGTATTTTTGCTTATTATCAGCAGACCGGCAGGCGACCCATTTAGCTCTATGCGCTGTTCACGTTTTTCAAACTTTTCTTCAATGCGTGCTATATCACCCAGTTTGATTTCACCCCCACCCGGTGTATTCAAAATTACCAGGTCAGCCAATGCAGCCGTGCTTTTACGAACATTATCAAAACGAATTTGATACGAAGTCTCGCCCGCTTCCAGTAAACCTGCAGGCAATTCAACTGCCTGCGCTGTAATCAAGTTAGCAATATCCTGCACACTTAGCTGATATTTAAGCAGGGTATCAGAATGAATTAACACCTGTAGCTGATGGGTAGAAAAGCCATCAACGGTAACTATCGGAATTTTAGGATTGGCCAGCAGTTTACTGCGATACGCTTCAGTGAGTGCTTTCAGTTCAGAGGCGGTCAGATTTTTTGAAGTAATGGCAACATTCGCTACCAGACTAATACGCCCCAGTTGTTCGATATTGGCATCTTCGGTTTCTTCAGGAAAATCTGAAATGCCATCTATCGCGGCTTTTATGTCGTCGTAGAAGGCTTCAATGTTACCGGCTTCCTGCATTTCCAGGGTAAAGATTGCCATGTTGTCGCGGGCATCACAGCTTTGTTCTTTTAAAAAGCTGATACCATCGGTTGCATCTTCCAGTCGATTGCAAATACCGTCTTCTACATCGGCAGGGTTGGCTCCCGGATAAGCAATGGTCACTTTTACCTTGCTTGGGTCAAGTAGCGGGAAAGATTCTTTATTTAAATTGGTTAATGAAAATAAACCGATAGCAATAATTGCCATCATTAAAATATTGCCAGCAGTCGGGTGCTGCGCGAAGTAACGAATCATAAATTGTTACCCGAGATATTACTCTGCGTTCCATCTGACGTTAAACCATGCAGAGCAGAATGACCAATAGCCTTCAACCGCAACCGTTCTTCAAAATCAGCTGCTATTATGACTTTTAATGGCAGCCCTTCCATAACCGGTATAACGTCACTGATAATGACTTTTTCGCCTGCTTGTATTCCCGCTGCTTGCATTCCTGCATCTTCAGCATCAGAAATAACCACCAGATCACCCTGGGTAAACAATATATTAACGGCGCGAATGGCCAGCTTGTTTTCTTCTGTGGCGATATAAACACGTCCCTGATGCACCGCTTTTCGAGGTAAAACCAATGTAGGTTTCGCTGGCGCTAAAAGCTCCACTGAGGTAAACATTCCTTTTAATAAGGGAGGGCGTTTGCCGGGAATAATATCTTCATAAGGCTTATCAACAATAACAACCAGGCTCAGCGTATCACGAACCGGGTCAACAGAAGCACTCAGGCGAAGCAATACACCCTGCCAAAATGTTAGTTCACTCTCATTGCCAACTAAACGAACACGCGCTTCCAGTTGCATGTTTGATAATGCCGCCTGCAGCCTGACTGGATCCTGCAGGTTCATTGATTCCTTATTAAAGCGCAAACCGGTCACCAGTGGACGAAACTGCCTGGTAGGAATTTGTGCAATAATTTCTACCGCCTGTACGCCCAGAGCCTCAAATAGCACACTGCCCGCCTGCACAAACTCACCTTTTTCAACCGCGACCGACCCGATACGCGCATCAAAAGGTAAACGAACTTCGGTTCGCCCTAAGGTATCCTGACTTTTATCAACCTGGCTTTTAGATTGTTTTATTTGCGCATTAACCGAGACTCTTCGGCTGGCAAAGGCGGCTAGCTTTCCTTCAATATCCTGTAGCTGTTGCTGCAGAGATAGCACCTTTTGCTTTGCCTTATCCAGCGTAGAAAGTGAAATGATGCGTTTTTCCCAAAGTTCTTCAGTGCGTTCAAGTTCTTTACGTTCTACATCTAAATTTTTCTGTACGATAGCAAGTGCATCTCTGGTACTTTTTTCTTCTACGTCTAATTGCACCAGTGCTGACCGGCTATTTGCCAGCACCGCCATGCTTTCAGTTAGTGATATCTCGAATGTGGTTGGCTCAATACGCAACACTACCGTATCTTTTGCAAGGCTTGCCCCCTTTTGCAAATCTGCATGCATGAAACTGATCTTACCGCTCACCTCAGACTTGGTATTAAGTACAACTGCTGGCTCGACATTGCCATATGCCATGGCTCGGGCACGAAATGGTATTTTTGTTGCGGTGATGACTTCAACCGCCTTTACCGGGTAACCCAAATTTTGATGCACAATGGGTGCTTTGGTTTTTACCAGAAACACAACGATTACAATTGCCACAATCAGCAGAAGTGGCAGGAATATTGAACGCTTTAATAAATTTTTCATGATTGATTTCAAATTTTTAACAAAGAATGGTCAGGCATTTAGCAACTTTCTATTAAATGTCATACGACAGTAATTTTTTGTATTGAAAACACAGATTATTGTTGAATTATATCAGGCCATTAGTGGATGACGATAAATTTGTCTTATTCTTGATCAAAGCAGAGCAAACTTGCAATATCTGAAAAATGCTGATTGTTATTGATATTTAATCTATATTAGAATATAATAATATTATTATTTACTTACAAGAGGTCATTATTATGACTAAATTACTTTTAGCGCTTGCTTTAGCGCCGCTTTTTTTTGCAACCGTTCACGCTGATGAAGCCAGCGATTATATAAATACAAACATGTTATGGTCTGACAATGGCGAGTTTCACCGCATGAACGTCTCTCAGGCAGATGAAATCAGGGACTACAGAAATTCAAACATGCTGTGGTCTGACAATAAAGAATTTCATCATGTGGATAGTGCTCAGGCTTATGAAATTTTATGCTACAGGAATGCAAGCATGTTTTGGCCTGACCATATCAACGTCTCTCAGGCAGATCGTGACTTAATTAATGCAAACATGACATGGTCTGATGATTATGAGTTTCAGACGCATTAATCACTACTATTAGTTATCGTAAACCCCCCTTAATTGGGGGATTTTTTTTGGCGTGTACTTTGGTTAATAAGCTACCATTTCTGCATAGACCTCAGCAAAAGCGGCAATGGCAGTATCCAGATCCTGTTTTGTATGCGCAGCTGAAATCTGGACGCGGATTCTTGCTTTGCCTTTTGGCACTACTGGAAAGAAAAAACCGATAGCATACACGCCACACTCAAGCAATTTTTCTGACATTTTTTGTGCTAATACGGCATCACCTAACATGACAGGTACAATAGGATGATCGCCCTCATCTATCTCAAAACCCGCAGCCCGCATGCCCTTACGAAAATAGTGTGTGTTTTCCTGTAGTTGATCACGTAATGCTGTTGAACTTGAAAGCATATCCAGCACTTTGAGTGTTGCAGCACAAATTGCCGGTGCCACGGTATTTGAAAATAAATAAGGCCGCGAACGCTGACGCAGCATTTCAATAATTTCTTTTCGACCGGAGGTGTAACCACCGGAAGCACCGCCCAGCGCTTTGCCAAAAGTGCCGGTTATAATATCAACACGATCCATCACGCCACAGTATTCGTGAATACCACGCCCGGTTTTACCCATAAAGCCGACTGCATGACAATCATCATGATGCACCATGGCATCATACTTATCGGCAAGGTCACAAATTTTATCCAGCTGTGCAATGCTGCCATCCATTGAAAACACGCCATCGGTGGTGATTAAAATACGACGCGCACCGGCAGCGACTGCCTGTTTTAATTTATCTTCCAGATCAACCATGTCATTATTTTTATAACGATAACGTGCGGCTTTGCACAAACGCACACCGTCAATAATCGAGGCATGATTTAATTCATCGGAAATAACCGCATCATCCATGTTCAAGATGGTTTCAAACAGGCCGGTATTGGCATCAAAACAGGCCGCATAAAGAATGCTTGCTTCCATGCCAAGAAACTCGGACACTTTATCCTCAAGTGTTTTATGAACCGTTTGCGTGCCACAAATAAAACGCACCGAAGACAAACCGAATCCCCATTGCTGATAACTGTCTTTAGCTGCCTGAATAACCTCAGGATGATTAGCCAGCCCCAGGTAATTATTGGCGCACATATTTATTACCTCACGGCCATCGCTAAGGGTAATATCATTTTTCTGCGGAGAAGCAATCACCCGCTCAGTTTTCCACAAACCGGCTTGTTTAATTTCTGCTAAATCTTTTTGTAGACTTTGTTTGGCGCTTTTAAAACTCATGGCTTTTCATTTTTATGTTGTAGTTTTGGCTAGTTGTCATCTCGACCAGAGGATGGATAAGATCTCTCCCTCCGGTCGAGATGACCGTTTAACTTTTAACTTTTAACTTTTAACTTTT
>CAYQXD010000008.1:0-35702 GCA_964421315.1 uncultured Thiotrichaceae bacterium
TTCAGTTGTCATATTATTTTGTAGCCGACAAGATCTGAGCGGCATTCAATTCAAGTTCTAAAAACAGGTCTTCTGGCAATTTGCGTTCAGCCGCAATCATAAAAGCCTGTACGAAATCAACTGATTGATTATTTACAGCCTTATTCATTGCTTTTTTATTCATTTTTATTGAGCCAAACTTCACTCTCACTGCTTCACGTTCTTCAGTCAAAAATGACAACTTATCTTTAAATTTACGAATTTGAACCTGACGTTTTCGACCTTTACCAAAATCACCGTCCGGCTCACTAGACAAACGGCTTAAATATGACTTGATAGATCGTTTTTCAGCGTCTATATCAGCCATTAATGCGATAAGTTTATCTTTGTTCATTCCGCAAGTCTGTAAGTTTTCTGCAAATTTTTGGTTCATTATTTAATTCAAATTTTGTACACGTTGTATTACGAAAACCAACCAATACTAAAGCACCTTTACCGGTGCATACTATATTGATTGTTTATCTAGCTGCTTCAAGTATAGCCATTATCCAGGACTACCATAAGTCTGGCGGTATATATGATGCTCTTCGCAATCAGCAATCAGCCCCATACTGTCTAGCATTTGACGTTCCCATGCGCCAGGTCGTCTACTTCCATCGGCAACAGAGGACAAGATAAATCCGATTAACTGCTCAACGCTCTCAAATTCACTGGTAGCACCATGCTGCTTATGCAGCTCTATCATATACTCGAACTCTTTTAAAACACCTGCGTTAATTTCTATTTTCATTATTTTTCCAATCTAAAAATTAGGGTGTTTTAATGCGTCTGAAATTTTAAACCTCGGCCATTCTTCCTCTATTGAAGTCCAATCACCTTCTCTCCAACATCGTAAAAAAAGAAGTCCTTCGTTAGTTGACGGGTCTAATGCATAATTTATCGCTGCATTAAAATCGTTTTCCATTTGCTCTGCACTATTCATATCTTTCACCTTGAGATTCAAATTACTACTTAAGTCGAATAATGCTGTGATTATCGGTTTTTTTTATTTCTCCTTCTTTACTCATTTCATCGAGTGCCTGGTTAAGATCATCAGCAGTATTAATTTCAAAATTATTTGTTGAAGATATCGATTGCAGCGGCAACGTCATGTTAATCTCGACCTTAAAATCCCGTATTGCTTTTCGAATATGCTGTTTAGCTGATTCAATACTCATAATCTTTTACCTTTAATTGCTTAAAATTAAATCATCGGTCTCCGTTCTATCGTTATCCCAATATGTTAACCAGTTTTTAATCAGAAATTCCCAACCCTCTTTATAATTACAGCCCCAATCTAGCCCGTATGGATCAGCACCCCAAATCATTTGAAGGTCATCCTCTAGCCAAACGATACAACCATTATCAAACTCGGCTTTAGCGCCCCAATTGTCTCTAAGCCACGGCAGTAATCCGCTATAATCACTGCCATTAAATTCCATAATCTTTTACAATACTCAATAAACACATAGTGAGGTACCAATCATTTCGCAAAATATATTAAGTGGCTTGCTTTTAGTGCTGGACTTTAAATCGAACATTGAATCAACTAAAACTCGGCACTCTTTCTTGCTTAGCCGCAAGAAAGTGGGTTCTAACAATGCAGCATCTGAAAATAATTTAGCTATCTTTAATATAGCTTTTTTTCTTTTATTTAATTGATAAGCCTTGCTAGCCCATTTTGAAATATTAGTCAAATCCTGTTTGCGGCCGGTGAAAATATGATCTTCTTGGGCAGAGTCGCCATCTCTATCTAATTTTGCAAATATCTCTATCATAATATGTAAAGTATAGGTAATAATCCTTCTGTCCAAAACCGTTCTTTTACTATACCGTTGAAGCAACTATCGACCCGATAGAAATTAAGCCTATTATGATCAGAATTGTTTTATGAGCTGATTTTGCAGACTGATGATCAATGGTGCACGATGAAGAGGAGGAACACATTTCAGTAATCGAGCCATCGTCGTTTTCTACACATCGAATTGATGTTCCATTTGAAAAAGACTTGTGATAATAAGAGAACAAGCGGGGATAGTTGTAAAGAAAGATAGCAAGTAGTAGCCACAGAATACTCTCCAGAACTATTGTGTCTTTCGCTACCTGCAGCATGCCGACAAAAGACACATCAACGCCTAAAATTAACATTGATTTGATAGCAAGTATACAGAACATCAAAGTAAGTATTTTTATTGTAGCCCACATGATTTGTTTTTACTCCTATTTGAATTTGTAGATATTAAAGTCATCAGCGGCAATGTTTCTTAATTGTTCTTAACTTTATTTTCACCTTAAAGTGATATTGGTTATTTTTACTAGAAGCCGGTGAAGCTCCATATCAGCAGGACATTTTTTTATAATCGAAATAGTTGCTCTCTTGGTTAATTCACAAATCCATTGGTCCCGAGTCATAGCAGCTTCAGTTGAGCTAAGACCGATACCCAAGGTTTCAACACCTGGATGATCGACTGTTCCAAATTCAAAAGTCGCCTCACCCTGAGAGTATTTTCTTCTTCCAAATATGTTCATCTTTTACCATTAATTATTTTGGTCTGAAAGAGTATATGTACAACATTAATATCGCCATGCTTAACGATATTAAAAATCCTGCCCACATGATAGAGAACAACAGAAAACCAGCGATTCCGCCAATTATATGTCCGATGTCATTTGCAATATTAAGTAGCACGAAAAGCACTACACAAGTAATTAACAATCTATATAAATATGGTTTTTTCGATACTCTCCGGAAAAATCAAACCACCCAGATAAACTTCACAACAGCCGGGCTATTTCAAGGAGTCTTTTTTTATATACACAGTTAATGCCGTGGTAATGGAAACGTAGCACGTAATTGGTAGCGCTGCTGTCTGTAAAACAGTTGCCGTAATGGCTGTATTGGTTCAAGTCCAACCGTTTTCACCAGATTATAGTGAGATAGCTCAACGGGTAGAGCGCGAGGCTCATAATATAAACTCATTAACTATTTTCATATTTAAACCCTCACCTATAAACCAAACCCATATCTTCTGAAACACTGGTTGTCATTTCTCTGAATTGCCAAAGCGTTATATAGCCTTGGTCGTTCAATAATCCTTGCACATGTTCTGATTGCCCTGGTAACATATAAGATCCTGTGACCATTAATTTATGAAGCTCTGGAAACATTACTGATAACCCACTACCCATTGTAGTCCAATAACCTAATAGTGCAAAACTAGAGATAATTAAAACAACAATACTCGGTAAAAAAATAGCATCAAACCTTTTTGATAACTCTATTTTCTTTTGAGAATCAGCAAGTATTGTCGCTATATTATCTTTTGTAATACTCATAATCTTTCCACGGCTTTTTAATTTTTATATTCAATAAGCATATTTTTCACTCAATGCTTTTTCATAGGGAAGTATATCGCCACGATAGGAATGATCAATGGCTTCTGTAGTTAATGCTTCAGCAGGATAGTAACCAGCTTCTTCACATCCAGGAGGTGGCCCTATAAGGCGCGGATTGTCATCAGTAAGTCCTATCTCTCCAATCAAGCCAGTAACTACTCCTTCTTCCGTTTGTGACCAAATCGCTATACGGTAAATAATGGCTTCGGAGTGTATTCCCTTACCAACGAAGAACCATTTTTCTGAACATGGTAATAATGTATTTTTCATTTTAGAATAATCCCTTAATTTTTAGGATAGTAACCGTGCGCTCTGTAAAAACGCTCCCTGCTAGCAACATGAGAACCTGGTATAAAACCAACACTTTGATATTCACCGTTATGTCCTGTACAAAACACTTGGTCATATCTCATGTGTGCGTCAACAACGTTAAATGATACGTCTTCGCACATATTAAACATTTTTCTAATTATGATGCGAGTAGCTTCGAAATCTTTTCTTTCTTGTACGGTCATTCTGTCACCCATCAGGTGATAAAAGTACGGCATAGAAATGCGAGTCAATGGAGCTACACTACTGAGCAACAGGCCAGCTAATATTAATAATATTATGATTAGTGGAAAACTAATTGTATGATTGTTGATTTTCACAGCTTATTATAAGACGGATTAACCGACCTTGTAAGCTGTCTTGTAATATTTTTTCACGCCATTTTTCTTCAATATCTCGCCCCACTCAGATACGCTATAAACTGCATCTTGCTTAGTAATAACAAGACCAGGTACTTGTCCGGATAATAATTTTTTTAATACATCATTGATGGAGGATTTTGGCAAACCTAGCGCGCTAACCAAAGTGGTCAATGTTGCACGTTCTAGCGATTCAATTGCGCCGAGTACACACCAGACTCGACGCATATCGCCTTTGGGTAAAGTTCGATCATTCATACTTACGCTTGTCCGTAGACGTTCTTTAGTATACTGCGGACCCTTTTAGGGTTCGATTCAATATATGCAAGTGATTGCTGTTTGTTTTTGTGACCTAGAAAATATTTAATATATTCTAAGTCTATACCCCTGTCTGCAAGTCGGGTGGCAAAAGTTCGACGACCTGAATGACTACTTCCATGTATACCCACTGCCGTCTTCACTAAATAACTTATTAATTGTTGCATACTACTGCAAACATAATATTCAGCCATAGTGCCATCAACTTTTTTATAATGCTTCCGCCTAAAGGCAAACCCTGAAGATCCACGGCCTAAAAACAGAGGTGATTCTGCCTGTAGACCTCGGTATTCGTTAGACTGCGAAAATCGTAATTTTTTCTTTATTCTCCAGGCTAAGTATTCATTTATTGCTGCCTGGTGTTCGGCTTCTAACATATAAGCTAATCGTGACTCACCACTTTTGGTATATGCTGCTGGCAACCTATATTCTTCTTTAAGCGATCCATCTTTTTCAAGTAGATCTTTAACTTTCAGACTAGCTATTTCAGTAACCCGTAACGCACTACCAAAAGACATCCATATAATAGCGATATTTCTCTTTCCGTTTCTTCCAAACCCGGCATGAATTAATAAGCGACTAAATTCTTTCGGCTTTAAAACCGCCGCTTTATCTTCTTCTGGATCCATTAGAAACTCAAATTGACCAGAAATTATTTAGTGGAAAACCTACTAATTGCTATTATTTTCCCACATATTAACAAATCGATGAACCAAGTCAAAGGATCCTTGATGTACCGCCACTTATGGGAAAATTTCGTATAACGATTATCAATAATTAATAGTGGAGAGAATGCGCCATTTTATTATTCGAAAAAAATCGAAAGACGATAAAAACAGCCATGATTCATAAAGTCTTTACATTTATACAAGAATTTGTATTATGTATCTATGGCTCATCTGGCCATGCCGCTCACACTGGCGAAATCTAACGGATAGGGTGTAACGAAATAACAAATCTTTCCATGACAAGACAATGGGCAAGGTTTAGTGAGCAAACCATTTGCCCTGGAGAGCCTTGCCATGCGTATATATTTCAAAAGTATGAACCTGCCTAAAAAGGCATCCAAACGTGTTCAATCACACTTTACCTCAGATTTCATGCCAGAACGAAACATGAAGCTATCTGAGGCTCAACAATTAACTGCTGCTATGCTGGGCTACTCGGATTGGCACGACCTTGAGCAGATAACAAAGTTAGCACAGCACCCACCTTCGCCCGTGGACGAAGACGCCAGTCCAGAAGAACAAACAAAGCGGCTTGATTACCAGGCCGACATATTAAGTCAAATTTCCCCTGTTACAGAACCAATCCTACGACAGATGGCTTTGGAATTTCGGGTGTCAGCCGGTAATCCACTTTCGCCTAAATTTAGTGATGATGGATATCGTCAAAACTCGGTTTTTTATTGGGAGCCTTATGGAGAAGATCCCGAGTGGAGATACAGGCCATCAACAAGGTCAACTCAAAAAAGAGAAGAGCTGTATGACCTGATAGATCAGTGGGGCCGAGGACAAATGAATTTTGGTGATTATAAAAACCAGTTAGATAACACAATTAAAGAGCAACCAGAAAACCTGACTCCATACCTATATATTTTAGAAGCATATGGCGAAATTAATGCCTGGGAAATGATTTCTGATTACCTTCCTGAGTTAGAAAACGCGATTCTAAAGTCTTTACCTTTAGACTATCCGATGAAAAAGAAAATCCCTTCTCTTATTTGGGGGACAATGGAGAACAGAGACTATTTAAGAAGCTTATATCATTTGGCAAGAGGTTATTACGCTCTTGAGAATTACAAGAAAGCCAAGCAATGGTTTTTGTTTCTCACCCGATGCTCTTCTATAGAGATGGGTCACGAAAAATACTACCTAAAAGACATTCGTAGTACCAAACCTGATGGAGACATTCATCTTCTCGA
This sequence comes from uncultured Thiotrichaceae bacterium, assembly GCA_964421315.1. GTDB lineage: Bacteria > Pseudomonadota > Gammaproteobacteria > SZUA-229 > SZUA-229. The sequence goes on from CAYQXD010000008.1 coordinate 6,346, forward strand.
AGAGAAAGAAATCTACGAGCGTTATGGATAACGCATAACTGTGTTTACCGAGCACTGATTACCCCATGATTTTATTTGACATAAAAAGTAGTGGGAGAATTTCGCAAACAAATTAACCTTATCCAGTAGAACTGGTTTATGTTTGCAATTTTCTAATCACGCCCTATAATAGAGAATAATACAAGGCATTATAGAGGGCGTTATGACAACTTTACTAAAAGAATTGAGTGATGAAAAGGGCGTTATCACGCCGCGTGCGGTAGCTGAGGAATTTCATACCACCATCAAAGACGTCGGTGCACTTGCCGGTCTTTCCCCGGCCACAATATCAAAGCGTGAGCGTTTTAATTCAAAAGTATCACAGCAAAGACTACGAGAAGTGGTGTTAATTATTGAGCGCGTTTTACCGTGGTGTGGTACACCTTTACAGGCTTATGCCTGGTTTCGCTCTGAGCCGATCCCAGGTTTCGGTGACCTTACTGCTGAAGGTATGGTGAAACGCGGTAAATCAACTCAGGTTCTGGAATACCTTGATCGTATTGCTGAAGGTGGATTTGCTTAATGCGATTTAAAGGATTGGCTTATCGGTCACATAATCCAGCATGGTCGTTTGATCCATTATCGGGCGAGGGCGCTAAAAGCCAGGGAGGGCGATTTAATCCAAAAGGTGTTCCAGCGTTATATTTATCACTCTCACAAACGGGTGCGCTGGCTGAATATAATCAAGGTTTCCCGCACAGACCTCAACCCGTAACGTTATGTGCATACGATATTGATAGTGACGATATTGTGGATATAAATGATACTGATGAACTTGTTAAATTAGGCATAAGCGTTGTCGAGCTAAATTGTGCGTGGGAACTTCTGGCGGCAGAAAAGAAGCTACCGCCAACATGGGCTTTATCCATTTGTTTAATGGATAATAACTATGCGGGTATCATTACGCCTTCATTTGCTCGAAACGCACCTAAAGGAGCAAATAACTTAGTGTTGTGGGACTGGGGCGACACGCTTCCCCATCAGGTAAAATTAATTGATGACCAGCATCGACTGCCAAAAGATCAATCATCCTGGAAGGGAATTTAACAAGCAAACATTTTAAATGATGATCCATGGATAAAAAAGAAAGAAATTGGCACCCCATCAGTATGCTGCCTGTTTTCAGTGAAATGATAGAGGGCATGTTAGAAAACACCCTTGACCAGCTCAAAACTATTTATCCAGTAATGGATAAACCACATGTTCTTGACGATCATACCGTTAATCGTATTATTAAGCTTTATAGCGAGCAGTTAGGTGATCAATGGTTAATTGATACGCAACTCGCTCGATGGAAAGAAGACGGTTTAACTGAAACGCAGGCGATGGAAGTTGATCGATTGATAAAACAAATGCCAGAGCTAAAAATGAATGGCGAGAAGATTCTAAAGTTAATTCAAAGCATTGAGCACAACACTATTGATAAGATCATGGATATGGACGAACTCGAAGTGTTTGATTCGATGCTTTCCGGAAAAATCAAACCACCCAGATAAACTTCACAACAGCCGGGCTATTTCAAGGAGTCTTTTTTTATCTTTAACAGACAATTCTGAGTAAATCATCATAAGCTGACGAAAATCTTCTGGAAAATTAACACATACGGGATCGATCTCTATATGTTGTTCATCAAGCCATCCTTTTGGCTTTGACAAGGCTTTCTCGAAACGACTTGATTGCCGTGTACCTATGACTCTAAAGGGATTTTCTGTGAATTTCTTAATAGCCTGATTATTACTTTCACAAAGATCATAAAAAGCCGCCAGGGGTGTTTCACCTTTGCTTTTAAGTAACTCGACACTGTTAACCAGATTTTGGTGTCGAATAGCCTGCAAATCTCTGTCTCCCGCCCTGATGGGGCCTGCTCCGAACATTATCCAGCAAGCAGAAGACTTTGTGATTTTAGCTAAAAGCTCCACATCACCGGGACCAGGGGTAGATTGACCGGCCTCGTAATTGCCTAACCGCCCGGTACTCCATTGATGTGCATTAATTAGTATTTCGTTCAGGTCTTTTTGTGTTTTAAAACCGGCCATTTGTCTTGCCTGTTTTACCCGACAGCCTATATCGATAGCTATTTGATCTTTTATTTTCACTTTATTCATGGGCTGAATTTACATCATCTTTAAATTAATTTCAAGATTCTTGAAATAATACTTGTATTCTTGAAATAAGGCTTTATAATCCCTTCAACATTTACCAAATTGTCCAACAACAACGGACATTACAAAGAGAAAAAAATTCAATGAACACGCGCATACAACAATTCAGACAACAGCAGGGGATGAACTGGCTATCAATCAGTTTAGATTCTCTTGCGTCTGCACGTATGTGTTTAGCGGATTCGCGTTCAACTTATACACCGAAACATGAGATTAATTTTGGCATGACCTGACCTCCCTGAATCATTTTCTGGAAGGTTGTATAAGCAGCCTTCCAGCGTTTAAGAACAATAGCCCTGGTAAGACTGCAAAGTTTACCGGGGCTTTTTTTTGCCTTACTCACGCGCCTCGATGCGGTGAGTTGTTCTTTTACAAATTGGATTACCTTTGATTGGTGGCGATGTTGAGCGAACGAAAACGCTCGCTCTTTAGCAATCTTTGCGGGTATAGCTTAATTGGTAGAGCGGTGGCCTTCCAAGTCACTGACCTCGGTTCGATTCCGGGTACCCGCTCCATGTTTATAGACACAGTTAATGCTGTGGGTAATGGAAACGTAGCACGTAATTGGTAGCGTTGCTGTCTGTAAAACAGTTGCCGTAATGGCCTTGTTGGTTCAAGTCCAACCGTTTCCACCAGATTATAGTGAGATAGCTCAATGGGTAGAGCGCGAGGCTCATAACTTCGAAGATCTCGGTTCGATGCCGGGTTTCACTACCAATTTTTTGCCAAATGCGCCATCGGTAGGCGGAGTGCCTGTTAAGCACTTGCATCCAGGTTCGAGTCCTGGTTTGGCAGCCAGGTAAGCCGCGAAGAGGGTTTATGTCGAAGCAGATGAAGACTGCTAAATGATGCACCTGACTTTACAAAAGTCGCTGTATCACGACTACCTCTCGCGCAGCAATTTAGGGGCGCATGCAAGATACGATTGTATTACAAGCAGTAGATAAGCCATTCTTATCCACCATGTTCCACAAATCTACACCTCAATGGCAGGTCGCCATCTGTTTACTTCGACAGTAAAAACAGGAGTAGGGCATCGCTCCGCCAGCGCAAGTCTGGCGTTTTAAGTTCATGTAGACAAATTGGTAAAGTCCCCGCCCTTTCAAGGCGGAATTTGCGGGTTCAAGCCCCGTCATGAACTCCAAATTTAATGCATCAGTAGCTCACCAGGTAGAGCGTTGGTCTGAAACGCCAAGCGTAGGCAGTTCAAGTCTGCCCTGATGCACCAAATTATAGAAAAAATGCGCTAGTGGCCTAACGGTAAGGCGATGGATTCCAAACCCATAGATTGGGGGTTCAAATCCCTCCTGGCGTGCCAGTTAATAATATCTTGTGTGGCTCAATCGGCAGAGTATTGACCTGTACGGTATCGGCAGGACTTTAAACCTATATTGGAATTATACCTCCCGACGATTCTTTGAAACGGGTTATAAATTTGTCGGGAGTGAACCCTGTTCGGTAAGGCAAGGGCTCCAATTGATTTATTTAGGTTCTGTAGCTCATCGGGTAGAGCAACGCCTTGTCAGGGCGAAGGTAGCGAGTTCGATCCTCGTCAGAGCCGCCAAATGAATAATGCCCTGTAGCTCATTTGGTAGAGCGTCCGGCTGATAACCGGAAGGTGAGTGGTTCAAATCCACTCAGGGCAACCAGCTTAAACAGAGCCTATCGACATGATGGAACGCTATAGAGGGAAATCATGTACGGCGCAGGTGAGAGGGCGCTTGTATTAATCTGCGGAACGTAAGCCCTCAAGAAATTAATGCCACCTTAGCTCACTTTGGTAGAGCGGCTGCCTTGTAAGCAGCGGGTACTCAGTTCGATTCTGGGAGGTGGCTCCAGTTAGTGCGGAATAGAGGAGTCTGGTCGTCCTCGCTCGCCTCATAAGCCTGAGATCGGTGGTTCAAATCCATCTTCCGCTACCAATTTTATTGACCTGTAACTCAATCGGTAGAGTGCCTCTCTTACAAGGAGGAGGTCGGCAGTTCAAACCTGTCCGGGTCAACCAGTTTTACGGAGTGTATGTCAGTCTGGTCAGACGGCGCGTTTTGGGGACGCGAGGCCGTAGGTTCGAATCCTACCACTCCGACCATTTTTGGTCTGTAGCTCAATTGGTAGAGTGCTGGTTTCTGATACCAGAGGTTGTTGGTTCGAGTCCAACCAGGCCAGCCAAATTTAAGAATACGGGGGCATAACTCAATTGGCAGAGTAACTGGCTTTTAACCAGTAAGTTGCGAGATCGTGGCTCGCTGCCCCCACCAAATTACGCTTATATATAAGCATATGGTGAATATAGCTCAATTGGCAGAGCCCTTGATTGTGAATCAGGTCGTTGCGAGTTCAAATCTCGTTATTCACCCCAAATTATTTACTTGATTAACCCAATGGAGAATCCCATGAAGATGAAAAGTCCTGCATCGGCACTGAGAAATAGAGAAGCGTTAAACCCGCTAATGCGAAAAGGCGGTGTTCACGATAAAAGCAGAAAGACTAAACGCCACAATGACAAACAAAAATTCAAAGCAATGGTTCGCCAGGGTAACTTTGAGAAAATGATCGATCGATTATTCCCTCAAGGTTATCTAGCAATACCAATAAATTTGGAGAGCACCGCTGGGTTGGCCGGCAACCAGTTTTGAAAGCTGGAGGCGTTGCTTACGCGATGAGGGTTCGACTCCTTTGTTCTCCGCCAGATTAATGCCCTCGTAGCCCAACTGGATAAGGCGCGACACTACGAATGTTGAGACTGCAGGTTCGAGTCCTGCCGAGGGCACCAAAAACAATGTCCTTGTAGCCAAACTGGATAAGGCATCGGATTTCTATTCCGACGATTAGGGGTTCGAGTCCCTTCAAGGATACCAACACAGGGCCTGTAGCTCACTCGGTAGAGCAGACCGCTCATAACGGTCAGGCAGATGGTTCGAAACCATCCAGGCCCACCACATAAAAACGAACAACAACGGGATATGGCGGAATTGGTAGACGCGCTGGCTTTAGGTGCCGGTATCTTTGATGTAAGAGTTCGACTCTCTTTATCCCGACCAAATAAGCCTGATGACAAGCAATAACAATGGGGATATGGCGAAATGGGTAAACGCGGTGGTTTTAAACGCCACTGACCGTGATGGTCTTGGAGGTTCAATCCCTCTTATCCCCACCAAAATTCAGGAAGGCTGGCAGAGTGGTAATGCAGCGGATTGCTAATCCGTGGATGTTTTATAACGTCCCATGAGTTCAAATCTCATGCCTTCCGCCAAATACAATGAGTTAATGGCTGAATGGTATGGCGCTGATCTGCAAAATCAGAAAATTCGGGTTCAAGTCCCGATTAACTCTCCAAAATTATAGCGTGTTAGATCAATGGTAGATCAGCGGTCTTTGACACCGACGATAGAGGTTCGAGTCCTCTACACGCTGCCATATAAGGTGATTCAATTTTTTATTAACCTGGACTTGTCGATGAAAACGAAGAAACTCCATAAATTAAATGCCTCAGTTAATACCCCTATGATTTTAGCTGTTACCCCCGGTGGGCGACCAAATGGCTGGATCCACTGGAAAGATGCGGCAGCACACTATGCCACTGATGATGTGATATGGAGCCTGGGCGAGCCGGTAATGACATTAACGGGTGGGAAAAACAATAACAACGATGTTTCCTTAATCGAGCTTGCGCCTATCATCTCTGTTGCAGGTATGGGGACGCGTGTAGTAGAAGAAAAGCCGATCTTGCTAACGAATCTAACACTGTTTAAGCGCGATCAAAACATGTGTATGTACTGCGGGAATTCTTTTGGCAACAAGATGCTTACGCGTGATCATGTCATTCCAAGAGGGCTAGGCGGCCGTGACATTTGGAGTAATGTCGTAAGTGCCTGCTCGCCTTGCAACTCAAACAAGGATTGCCGGACACCTGCACAGGCACGTATGCCACTATTGGCTCTTCCTTATACGCCAAATTACATCGAGAGTTTTATCCTGACCAACAAGAATATTGTTGCAGACCAGATGGAGTTCTTGAAGTTACAGTTACCGAATAAGAAAAGAGAGCGCAGTCTTATGTAACAAAAACCTGCTTTAATTAGCAGGGTTTTTTATTTTTAACTGTTCATTAAATTGTTTATATTTTCCAGCCATGCTTCTTTATGTTTTTGAAGCATAGGACTAGGGTAGGCATACAGATCATCACCACGAGGTAATCCTACCGCGTCAAAGGAGTTTATGGATTTCTTTGCCATGCGAGCCAGCGGTAGCAATGATTCCTCCTGCGACCAGGCTAATAAAATCTTAACGGGTTCGCCTATCATCGTATTGAGAGAATCTTTTCTAGCCATCGAAAAAATAGAATGGCTGTCAGGAAGTGACGGCCAGGTTTTCATAAAAACAGCACTTTTAGGTTCTCGTAAATCAGACAAATTTAAAATACGAGCATGGGACCAGCCATTGAGAAGCATAAATCTCATAATTTGATATTGAGCGTTATCCGGGATAGCTTCCACAATATGTCGCTTACTCATTATATCTAAAGGACAGTTAATAACGACTGGGACGTATTCTTTATTTGCCGGTTTAGACGAACCTGGGTTCATCATTATGACAATTAACTCAGGCTGAGTTTTGGCTAATTCCTGAAAGTCAAAAGGAATGTCCTTGATTGATACTATCTCCAGTATTTCCCTACATGGAATGATTTGTTCTTTGAATTTACGGTCATAAAAATGACCAAAAATAGCAAACTCTTTTTTGAGACTGACTGCTTTTAACTTTTGTACCATTTTTAGAGGGTGTTTTTCTGTCATCTTAATTGTCAAATAGCATGTTGAATATTAGCATGCATTCTTTAAAAATGCTGTTCGGCTCACTGCGAACTCACGTACTGTAATGGCCGGCAACAGAAATACCGATTCATTGCTTATACGGCGGACCCTTTATTCGTGGCGAGTTATTTTATGCGCCGTTACTGACTAATAACGGGGATGATTAACGCTAAAAACTGAAAAATAAAACCAATTAAAATAAAGGCTAATCCCTGGAAAGCGCGACCTGGTTGCGGCCTGTTTAATTTGGCAAGGTCTGCTGTTAAATCAGCTCTTTTAATAGACCATAAAGCCTTTATCAGTTTTTCGGGTAAATGATAATAGCGTGATGCGGAGTAGTAACTGTATGACATCAACAACACGCCAAATATATTCAATGTCAAACCGGTAATTTGCAACCAGAAACTCATGTTAGAAGATTCCCCTTAGTCCATTACGTGCGGGAAAGATAAGATCGTCGATCTGGATGTACTCAGACGACTTATTGAAAGAGACAAATACAGTGAACCCGCAGCCATCAACAGCATGCAGATCAGGCTCAAGAATATAAGGGCCAATATCTGCCACACCTTCGAGAATGTTCGTAAAAAGTTTTTTAAGGCACCGGTAAACATCTTCTTGCTGCATAGCAATGGAGATTAGAATATCTTCAGCGTGAGGTGAAATGTAAATTTTATCAAACGGCGCTGACATTCACGAATCCTTTTTCCAGCTTTTTCTCAAGCTCCTCCAACGATATGCCAACCGGCTTACCGGTTTCTTGAAACTGCCTATGGTATGACAGTGACCGCATTAGTGCTTCAGGGCTCCTTAATAGCCCAATCATTTCCTGGGTGGCACGATATGCGTCAATACCGAGAAAGACACCCGTTGCTTCGCCGCGACTGGTCAGGGTGATCTCTGTGGTCGAATCTTTCGTTAACTGCGTTATGTGTTTACGGAACTCCGTAATAGACACTGAAACAGGTTGACGTTTTGCTTGCATGGTATTGACCTCTTATAAAATCTTAACTCCATTGTACGCCTAACTGTACAGATTAAGCAATTGGTTTTGTTAATTTACCATTTCGCATCTATATCCAGCACGGCTATCGCTCTGGATGGAGAATCCCGCAAAATTTGTTAAAAAACCACGCATCCAGTTGTCCCGACACGTGCAAAATTTTCGGAAATTTTTTTCACGGCCAGAAGAAACGCCATTAAGTTCAATAATGGTTATTGTCGAACTAAATAATATTGAAAATACATAGCTTTTTGTATTAATATATATTAGTATATCAATACACCAATACAGAAACCACGGGTGACGCGTCATATACAGGTGTAAAGTTTCATAGAACGTCGTAACTATCTGAATACATTTAAAATCATGCTATAATTTAAAAATTGGATCAGTATGGTTGGCGTTACAAGAAAAATATTCTGGTTGGGCCGGAATATGCAAAAGCATCAGGATGAACTCTATTTTTGCCTTTTCCTATGCGAAAAAGATATTTAGTATGACTGATACTGTTTTGTCCTGTTTCGATGGTAGCCGCAGGCAGAAAAGAATTGATGTATTGAGAGTGAAATAGAAAAATTGAAAATCAATAAAACAATCGTGGTTATTTTATCTCTACTAAGCGCATGCCTTTGTTTTGTCATGTATGGTGTATCACTTGGTTCGGCTTTTAATATAGACGTGTTAGGTAGTAAATACTTAATTAAGCAAGTGGCTTACATGCTGGGAAACGCATCTTATGCTGAAGTCCTAGCGCGTTTTTATGTAACAATTTTAAGTTTTGTATCTCCAATGCTTGTCCTTGTTATTCTTGCAGCCATGAAAGCGTGGTTATTGCAGCGGAATGTGTCTCAATACGAGGCATGGCAAATGGAAATAGATAAAGCGAATAAAAACACATGGATACTTTTCTTGAACTTAAATGGGAATTTTAGATAAAAGATGGCGCGATAAATAATTCAAATAAGTGGGTGGCTACACTATCTCGTACCTAGATTGGGTGACGCGTCATATACACCTGTCTTTTATCGAACGCCTTAGCCTGTTACTCGAGCAAGAGAACCTGCAGCGTGAACAGCGCAAGCAACAACGGCTAATCCGACAGGCACGTTTTAAACTCAACGCCTGTGTACAGGATATTGATTACCAGCACCCGCGTAACCTGAAAAAATCACAACTCGCACAACTGGCGCAGGGAGACTGGATAAACCGCTCACAAAACCTGTTGCTTACCGGTCCTTGTGGCAGCGGTAAAACCTATCTGGCCTGTGCACTGGGACATAACGCCTGTATGCAGGGTTACAGCGTCCGATACTATCGCTTATCACGATTGTTACTGGAGCTGACGCAAACCAAAGCCGATGGCACCTATCACAAAAAACTGCAGCAATTAGCCAAAATCCAGTTGCTCATTATCGATGACTGGGGGCTGGAGACACTTAAGCCTGCACAACGTAATGATCTGATGGAAATAATGGATGATCGACACGGTGATACATCCACTGCCGTGATCAGTCAGTTACCTACCGATCAGTGGTATGCCGCCATCGGTGACAACACTCTTGCAGACGCGATACTCGACCGGTTAATGCACAACGCACACCGCCTGTTACTTAAAGGTGAATCCATGCGGAAAATAATGTCGGACTTGACTCAAGATGAACACCTGGGGTAAAAAGACACTTACGTGATGCGTTGAGAAACCAGTGTTCAACTTAAACCAGAATAGGTGTTCAACTTCACCGGAATACGCAGCCTGGACGCACACGCTATTCACTGGACGTTACAGCTTCAAGAAAAGCAATGGTAATATCGACGTTGAGGCAATGGCAAAGATACTGGAGGATCATTTGAAACAACATTTTTGGTGTGATAATTGAGCAGTTCATCCAGAATTGTCAAATTTGGGGGTTCTTCCACAAGACCCCTTATAAAGAACTGTTTAAAGCAGGTAGTACGCATACGGGCTTACTACGTGAGCTTGAAAGAAAAATGAAAAGGCATGTTTTGGATGCATGCAATATTTATAAGGAAAGACATGGTGTTGAAATCAACAAAAATCAATATCATGTTTTACATAGAGACTAAATCGTTTAATGGTGAGCTTTTTAGTGTTGATTGCAGAATGTTTTTTAAGCTATGAAATCACAGGGATACTCCACCCTTGTATTTTGAAATCGTTTTTAAACATCCTAAATAGTCATTTTAGTTATGATGAACACCCTAGATAAAAGATATGTTTATTAAAATTCGGTCTTTCCTCCGATATAATTTAATTTATCCATTGCGGAGTGTAACAGCCTGTAAGTTCGGAAGGCACGTAAATATTGTTTGGACGGACGGCAGTACAGCCAATTTCTGTGCCGCTTGCCACTTACAACTCAATAAAAATACTTATAATAAATACAGAGTATTCACTATAAATAGTGAGCTTAATGAAACCGTTTTCGCAGTGAATGAAAATCATGCAAGATCATTTTTTATCCATATGCATAGTGGCTACTTAAGTTCTAATTTATTAATTAAATTTATTCAAGTTGAGCGGGAAATGACTTTCAATCAATGGAAACTCAAGATGAAACCCTATTTGGATAAAATGATTCCAGTTACTATAGCTCCAAATATAACCATAAAGTATTAGTGGAAAAATCGTATGCGTAACTAAAAAGGCGGTGGCGTTGAGTACCACATAAACAGCCTACCAGAAATAACACAGAAACATCTTATCGCCCAAAACCATCTACTCGAACAAAAAGAATCATGAAACCTAATTTAACCTGGGAAGAGTTTTTAAAAGCCTACGAATTACTGGTGACCGATAAACAACCTGAACCCGGCATCCACAAAATATACAACTATCTGGGTAAAGGCTCTGTTTCCACGATCACTAAGTTTAAAAAACGCTTACTCGAAATGCGTAAAAACGCGGTGGACACAAGTAGTAAAGCCCTACCCGACCCCATTAGTACCGCCGCCATCAAACTGTTCAACGAAATGTCGGCTGCCATCGATGAAAAAGAAAAAGCATTAGACGAGGATGTGCAAAAGCGTTATCAGGAGATTGACGATACCCTGAAAGCGTTAAAAGAGAAAAACCAGAGAGCCGATGACACTATAGAACAATTGCAGGCGCAACTATCTACTGCCAACGACACTATAGAAAAATTAAAGTCAGAACAACACGCACAGGAACTAAAATTAAGTAAAGCGAAAAGTAAAAATGAATCCCTTGCCGCTATAAATGCTGAACAAGCAAAAGCCTCTATTGAGATCAAAAGTGAGTACGCAAAACAATTAGACCTAGAGAAGATTCATACTGAAGAAGCGAAAAAGCAACGTGACAGGGCAATGCACGAGAAAGAAACTGCGGATCACCAGTACGCACAGGACATTTTACAGTCACAACAGAAAAACCAGGTCGCTGTACAGACATTAAAAGACGAAATAACAAAACTCAATCTGTTTTATGCCGGTGAGCTAAAAGAGAAAGAGTCCCTTCTCGTCGTTCTGCAAGAACACCATAGGAAAACTGAAGAAAGTCTAGCCGCCTCTTTGGCTGATAACCAAAAGCGTGAGTTATTGCATAAGAAATTACAGCAATCACTGGATAAAGAGATAAAACGGGCGGATAAAATGCAGGATAAAGTGACAATAATCAGCCAGAGCCTAAAGCTTGCAAATGAAACGCTTAAAGAAATAAAGATAGAGAAAAAAGAATTACTCTCATTATTGAAAGCCATGCAGAGGAAAAAACATGCTTAGTAAAAATACAATCACCTATATAACTTTGATTACCGTAATTTGTGTTACATTAATTATACCAATATTTGTTCTTCCGTTATTTAGGTAGTAGTAGATCTCATCATAACTCGCTATATCCCACACTTATAAGTAATTAATATGACCACAGTTGCCACAAGATACCATTTTATTTATTCAGGAAGTAACGATACACCAAAGTACGCCTGCAAAGGCAAATGTAGGAGTGTTTGGTGGGAAGATGATATCCTGACAGATAGTGCCCTGCACGCTTTAAAATGCCCTAAATGTCATGGTCATTTGGAATTGGCTCAGGCCGTTGATTATCAAGTGATAGAGACACCTAAAAACATGCAGGAATATATCAACATGCACGAATATAAATTTAAAAACTTTGCTGTTGTAAAACCAGAATTTATAAAATTAGCAAAAAATGGATGGTGTTAAATGAGTAATATTACACAAAATCAAATAAATGGTTCGCTGAGCGCATAAACACCTCCATGTCGGGCATGAGTCGGTTAGTAGGAATCTTCGTCCTTAAGGTCGGAAAGGATGTCAACCGGCGCAAAAACCGAAAAAAGAGGATTACACGATGGATGATTTGAAGAAAGAAAGTGAAGCGGCGACTGGATGCGAAGCATCCGCCGTTGAGCGCCTTGTTACCCCTCCAAACTTGCGCTCTTATTCTGCGTTTATGAGTGATATGAAATGGTTTATAGACCAAGACTCAAATATATTGCTAACAGATGAAAAAATGTGGCCGATCCGTGACTTATATGCACAATTAAAACATGACGGGATTAATTTACACGGATTAAAACCACGAGGCGCGGATCGGTTAAAAATTGTAAATCGGTACAAAAAGAAACGACTGTCTGATGCTGACCGCGAATATTATGGCGGTATCTGCACAGGCTGGCTAACGTCAGAGTTGTGCGGGCGGAGCGTTTTTTGCGCAGCTCCGAACGAACGACTTGTTATATTGCGGACTAAGAATATACCACACTGCTTCGATATTTAACTGAACTGACTGTGAAGGCATTTTTTTAATTTTGCACTGAAATATCCTGTTTTACCCTTTATTTGGTTTACACCATTATGGCACTGGCTATTTGTTTGTAACCATCCTTTTTGCCTGGCGCATTTTATTGATGCAGCGGATCAACTAAAAACGTTTTGGGATAGATGAACTGTATTTTTAACCTTAAAACACTTTTTATTTATTAAAAATATAACGATTTAGATAACCGGCTTAACACCGGAACTTTTAGAACGAAAACGGCGGCTTGATAGTCCGCATTTATTGCCTTGTTATAAGGCGTAGTTATTGGAGATAAAAATGAGCAATACAAATAATGAAATAAGTTTTGATGAATGGTATGACCAACTTAAAGAAATGGCTGTTATTTTTTCTGAAAACGTAAGTGATGCAGATGCGTGGCGTGAAGATTATGACGCTGGCAAAACACCAGAAGGTTCTTTCTATAGTGAATTTCCAGAACACAAAGGTTAGCCATATAACAGAGTAATGCCTGGTAGCCATAACAGATAAAACAGACGGATAATATATAGGACAAAAAATGACTGATCGTAATCGACATGAAGAAGTAAATCGCGTTGCAAAAGAAACAACAGAGGTTGTCGTTACCGCGATTGCATCATTATCGAATTCTTTTATTGTGTTGTTGACTATTGTAGTGATATTTACTGCGGTTAGTATTATGACACCAGCTTATAAGGAGTTGCTTTACCTTCCGATTATCAATGGAGCCACTATTGCAATAGTGTATTTTATAATCATCAATTTTGCTCGAAGATTTAGTTTAAATCCTATGGTAAACGTGTCAGTAAAACAAGGTGGATCCACCGCATTACGCTTTCCTGTTTCAGAAAAAGAAATGATGCGATTTGCTATCCACGAAGCAGGGCATCTCCTATCGCTACGTTTTTTTCACGAATCACCAAAACTGGTAACGGCATTTGTTCGAAAATATGTCAGCAATCCAAATGGTCGTGTTTACTATGAGTTCGACAGCCCTCTTGATCAAAAATACAGTTGGGCGCATATGCTAAGTACTCTTGCAGGGCAGATTGCAGAAACGGTTTATTTTGGCGAACATAAGATTGGTAGCGAATCAGACAACCAACAATGGGAACAACAGGCGAAGCGACATTTGAATAGTGGCTTTAGTCACGAGCGACTTTGGTTCTCATCGCCTGGCAGTGAGTCAGAAGCACAATTGAATGCAAAAACGCTGCTCGATCTTCGGCAGGAGCAAGTAAAACAAATAAAGGGATTCTTGTCTAATAATAAAGAACAGCTTATTTTTACGGCTTATCGGTTAATCGAAGCTGATCAGATAAAAACCGAGGGAGCACTTGGTATTATTGAGGCAACCAGCTACAGTAGTTAAAATCATTAATTGGCTATTATTTTTTTCTCATAGATATTCGATATTGAGATGCCATCCCAAACATAAACCAGATGTTTTAACTGATTTGCACGACTTAATACCTTTTCACTAAACACGGCATAAGCATCATCATGGCTTTTATGGCGAACACTGGAAAATCGAATACCTTCAGCATCTTTGTTGTACAGATGAATACCGTATGCCTGTGATGCGCTGTAATCTGTTTTATGATAATACTGTGGAAAGGCTTTTTGTCTGCCCGACAAATTATACAAATTAGCGTTAAGTTGTACAACGATCACTCGCATATCCAGCTCTTGTGCCGGTTCATTTGTCTCACCTAAAAATAACGCTTGATGATAGACTGTTTCAGCAATACAGACGCTTTCGCTACTGCCTGCATAAAAAACCCCGAATGACCCGTCAGAAAAACGAGAGCCATCAGGATTAAGATAAACAAAGGGAGCGTGAATATAATTATTAGGTGGACTTATGACTGTACTATTTATTCGTTGATTGGTCATCGCCTGTAATTCATACAAAGCATTAAAATCATCAGCAACGGCGACATCATCAAATACGTGAACAGTCGGGTATTTTGAAGGAATGATCCGATAGCAGCTATCCTTAACTGCAACACGGACAATACGTCTCATGCCCAGCCGCCGCGTCGTGCGTTAAGGTGCGCCATTACCTGATGAATATCCATGACGCGACCACCCAGCATTTTATCCATCGCGCTTTTGCCACCGTAAAGTCGGTTGCTGTTTGGTTTTCTTACCCAATTATAGATTGAATCAGGATGGCTAAACAGAATCCGTAGCGCAGCATGGATATTAAGGATATACGAGATACGTTCCAAAGTATCATGTTGTAAGTGTGCGTTGTCAGGGTCCTTTTTGTATTTAAAAAACGTTGAGCGCGAACTGATACCAAGCAAAATCATCATCTCATCAGATTTGCATTGCCAGCCTTTGCAGATATTAAAAAAAGCCCGTAATCCTGCTGCTGACAAGTTAGTGTTGTTTTGTGAATTAATCTGAGCTTTCATGCTATTATCCATATAAGTACTTATATGGATAATAGTCCATATACGGACTTTATGCAATGCTTTTTATTTTGTAGAATATACAGTTCTATGCTATATGTTATAAAAACTTCAACACTGCAGAATCAAAAAAATGAAAGTTACCAGACTAAAAGATAAAAAGAAGAAAAAGGCGTTAATGGACAAGTTCATGTCTAGTGGCTGGCAAATCAGCGAAACAAAAAACAAAGACGCGCTGAACACGGATAATACAGATGGACCAACAATCTATTTTTGCGACATAGACAGTTCGATGTTATATGTTGTCGGCACGGTTAAAGATGCCGTTGAAATACTAGCAAAAGAAACGTCAAATACCAACTTTAAGTTTGATGAAATATGCGATGCGGTTAACAGCCTGATTGCTGACCTTTCCAGTGGTAAATTAAAACTGAACAACAAAATCAATCATACATTTGCAACCGGTGCTGTAATGTATCTGGCCGGCACTCAAAGTTATGCCTACATGAAAAATATTGGCAAAGCTAATGGGCAGTTTATCGTGCTGCGCTACCGTGACTATGCCAACGGTGATTATTTATTGCGCCCTAACCCTGTTTTAAACAATGAAATGCTTACGCCGCAGGAGGTGGAGTACCAGGTAAAGATGATATTGGAAAACGATAAAACAAAACATCCAGAACGCTTTAAACGTGCTGATATCATCCCGTTTAAAATAAAATCAACCTGCAAAATTTAAGTGCTTTGCACAGTCTACTTAACCGTTTTAATTGGTGATGTTTTTGTGTTTTTCTTTGTCGATGGTTTTGTTGCAGCTTTAGCTATTTCAACCAGTTCACTTTGCAATTTGACGTAATCAGTTTTCAAATCAAGCAACTGACGGTCTTTTTCGGTTAGCTGTGCAGCATAGGCGGCATTTTCTGTGTGTATTTTGATTGCTTTTTCTTGTGTTACATCAACTAATTTTTGTAATTCCATAGTTTTAATACTAGCCTGTTTTAATTCACGCTCTAGTCTCGCCACTTCACCTGCATATTCTGACAGCTCAACCTTTGCTTTGGTTATCGCCTCCCCTGCTTCGTTTTGAATTCGTTTGACCGTTTCCTCAGCTAAAGAAGATGCAGCTACCCAGACATCGGACGCGGCCTTGTGCATGGCATCGGTAACGCTTTCAGGCATTTGCAATAATGGCTGCGCCTGTGCGATCTGTTCTTCTCGCCAGCGTTTGACCATGTTGCCAACAGTCGAAAAAGAGCCACCACAAATAGCGATTACAGCGTTTACCGTCACGTTTTTATTGTCAGCTTGTAGCTGTTCGCATGTGGCATTGACCGCCTCTTGCGTTACTTTGTTTTTGCGTTCCATAATATTATCCGTGTAGTAGCAAATAGTAGTAGTAATACTATTATATACTACTGCAAAAGCACACGATGATTATTCTATTTGTTTTTTTATCGCAGAAAGGCGGCTTCAAGCCCTTTGGGTCGAAAACTTGTCTATAGTCCTACTGGTGCTTTTGGTGGCGTTTCACACATAAACACAGTTGGTGCTTTCAGATTAGACCATATCGGAGGATGGGCAAAAATAACCCAATACCATTTTATCGAAGACGAAGAAGGCCATAATCATGGGCGATGTCCATACTTTTTTACCTCGGTTAACGCTCAATGAGCTGTTGATCCGTGATTTAATGGAAGCCAATGCACCCTGTTTTGCACTTGGTTATGTTGAAGAAAGGGGTGAGATAAGTGGCTTTATTGCGTTAAGACCAGATGAGCCAATTCCATCGAGTTCAAGCCAAAAAGGATTTCGGTTTGGACACTCTGTATTGGGTTCTGAAGACAACCCGATACTCCAGTTTGTTTTTGAATTCTATGGTCACGCAACCTATCATGGCCTGGTTTCCCCTGGAAATCCCATCGTTCAATCAGTGCTGTCTACCATGATCGAAACCGAGGACTATTTTTTCTTTGCTATAAACCCAGATCAGACCGTCACTGCATTTCGCTCACAACTGGAATGCTCAGATCTGGCAGGACTAAAGACCAACCGAGATCAGTTTAAAAATGCAAGTTGTAGCCCTGAGCAATATGAGAGGTTTTACAATACCTTTGTAAAAAACCCTGATCCTCCTGGTCATGTTATGGAATGGGTCTGCCAGAATAATTGGGATTATCTGGATCTAAAACAGTATCGGTTAGAGCTTAATCCAAGGTCATAGTAATGTTGCGGTTATGGCGGCGGCGCGGAAATTAGAATTTAATTGTTCTCTACGATTCACATAAGTATTTCAGTTAATGCCGGTTATCCACGCAACGCCCTGTCAAGTACTTCTTCCATTTTTCGCATGTTTTCAATTTCTTTTATAGTAATAGGCAGCTCAAGAGTAGCTCCTGGAGATGTTGATGCGCGGAACAAGCCGAGCGACTTTACTTCATCATTGTTATATTCGCTGATACCTAATGGTATATATTTAATTCCTAAGTCCAGCAACCATCGGGTTCGATGCCTTCCTTCACTGAACTTCAATACATAACCATTTTTATTGCTGGCTATTGATACTCTCGCTGCTTTAAAATAGTAACGCTGAGAGGGTACTGTTTTTCCAAATACATGCCTATTTGGCGCTAAAACAGACCCTGGAATTAAGTAATCACTCATTCTGCAAGCACCCCATAAATGTTTTTCCGTATTTTGCCATAATGATTCTACTGTCAATCTGGCGATAAAGAACAAAGGCTCTGGATTTGACCTTCCATATTGGTTGTCAACATATATCTGGTATTTCATACAACCACCTGCACTTTTTTATTTTTCATTTTTTCCTACTTAGCATTTGATTTGTTAATAGATGGCAGTAACTTATCAACGAATTTATTAAACGGCATAGATGAAACATAAATTACCCCTGTTCCGCTTAGGCGTGTTAAAAACATACCTTCTCCGCTAAACATCATGTTCCTGGCTTTTACAACATCAACGTCATAATCCAGCGTGTTTGAGAAAGCGACTAATGAGCCTGACTCGATACTCATTGCTTCATCGTTAAGTTCGTGCTTTACAACTGTGCCACCACAATTTAAAAAAACCAGACCGTCGCCTGTAATTTTCTGCAAAATAAAGCCTTCACCTGAAAAAAAACCGGTACTAAATTTTTTAGTTAGCATGGCACTGATCGATGCACCACGAGAACCGACAAGAAAAGCACTTTTCTGGCAAATAATTTCGCCATTATTTTTAGCAAGATCAACAGCAATAATGCAACCGGGAAAAGAGGCTGAGAACCCCACCTTCTTTTTATCTTCAGCTTGATTCTCAAAATGCGTTATAAAATACGACTCACCTGATATCCCGCGCTTAGCCGCGCCAAACAACTTACCGACTAAGCCCTGCTCAGGATTGGCACCGTCACCCAACTGAGCATCAAAAACAATACCATCTTGCATATAATTCATGGCACTCGCTTCTGCAATAACACTTTGATTTTGAGCTAACAGTATTTCAACAATTTGAACGTCCGTACCTATAATATTGTATTCAATCTGATCTTTAGCTTGAAAGTCAGCATCAGAATGGTCATCTATTTGAATATCAGCACTTGCGTGTTTGTAATCAATATGATCGTTAAACATAATTTATTTAATCCTATTTCTTTAATGCTTTATTGATTCGTTCACTAGGTAAAGAACCTAACTGATCCATGATAACGTCAGGTAATATATCAGAGCTGCTAATTATCATTTCAGCTATTACAGTTAAATTGCCTTCCGAGATAATGCCATCACTTTTATAGCGAATTGAATCCATGAGGGTTTCTTTAGTCCCATTCGCAAAATTAACAGAACAGAAACCACCCGCCCTAAGACCGCGCATAATAATTTCTAAATAGCCAATATTTATATCACCATCAAAACCAATGTTGTTATCTAAACGATTCCATGAAAGTGGCACAATGTTTCCATTATACTCAGCCTCAAGTTCCTGAATCATTAAAAGCAGCCCATCGGATGTATCCAGATCATGAGGGCTATCCTTAATTCTAAAACCAGATCCTTTTACATGATTAAAGCTAATAAACCATCTATACACCGTTCTGCCCTCATTAAAAAGAACAATAATAACGTTAAGCAGATCAATTGACACTCCCCAGTATGCCCCGAAAAGGAGACACTTTAAAAAGCAAGAATAATACATTTGATATTATACCATCCCCGAATATAACTATAAATTAACCACCAAAAACCCAACCACCGCGCTCTTCACACACCACAAAGCTTCCCTTCCCTTTCTTCCCCTTCCCTTTTTTTCCTTACGACAATTTTACCAATCAAGGGAGCCAGGATCATAAAACAGCTTCTATGGGCTATTTACCACTTTTACCTTATTGATGGGGATGGTATAATATACCTCAAATAAAGGAGCGGGCATGTCCAGTTATTTATTAATCCATCTGCACGATGCATTCAAAAAACTTCAAGAAAGCCTGGAGGATACAAACCGTATTCTTGTAAACAGTGATCTACCGGTATGGTTACCCGAACCATTTGAACAAGATCGCCAGTTGGCTGCCGATGCTATAACTGAATGCTGGAATCAGGATAAAAAAACCTACCCGCTTACGGGCGTAGTTTGTGTCGCAACCGAACATTTACAGGCTTTCATTGATGCTAATTCCTGCAAGAGTGAATTTAAAAAAGAAATTCATAAAATTAAAAAAGCATCTAATAAGAAAAAATCCAACCTGGCCGTGATAATTGAGTCCGTGGCAAAAGGGCGTGATGATGAAGTAGCACAGGCGATGAAAAGCCTGCGAATTTCACGACTTAATTTATTATGGTGTTACCGGCAAATTCTGGTATTGCCGCCATCATTAGACAGCCTCAGCTGGACATGGGCAACAGCTCATAAATCCATCGCGCCTATTACACACAAAGAAGTGTCAGCACTGATCAATGAAATCATCACGGATGATAACGATAAAAAAATGATGCAGGACATTGTTAATAATTATCACGACCATCAACTCGTGCGAGTAAAAAAAGTGGCACCACATTTACGCGCCAATATTACTTTCTTTGAAGGGGATCTAATCACACGTAAAATTATTACCACGCCTACGGTTGTTATTTCACAGGATACATCATTACCCCGTATCCGCTGGCCAGATAAAGAGATGAAAAATACAAGGCTGACTCGTTCAGATGTAAAACTAAATCCTGTACCCATTATTAAAGCACTAGGCATATACACTTATTTAGCTGATTAACGAACTGTATTATGAATACACTAGCACAACCCAATCATTTGCAAGACCTAAATAAATACCGATGCTACGGAGACAAGGCAGCTTTATGTATTGAAGAGTCAGTCACGCAGAAAGGCTTTCCAACAATATTGCTACAAATCGCGCCACGACTTTCACGCACCGCCAATGCTGACTGGTATCAGGCTGTTAATATCCAGTTAACTAAAAATGAGCTGCCCTTATTTGCTGGGCTGCTCCTGGGATATTTACCTGCCTGTGAATTCAAGCGCCAACAAAAAGGCATTCAGGTCAAACGGCAAAAAAACTCACTCTATTTTCACGCCTCACAAAGCTGTAGCTATGCCCTGCCCGTTCACCCTGGCGATGCTTTTCATCTGTCCACGCTGACCTTATCTCAGTTAGAAAAATCCGCCTTTGAAGTTGATCGAACATTGATGCTGGCAAGTCTGCGAGCATCAATGCATCTTTTCAATATTGGCACATAGAGTATGACAGCTCACTTATATCAATTGTTATTAACTCCAACCGACTCGATACCGCAAGACCGTCGATTCCTACTTTAGGGACTTTGAAGGCAATAGGATTACCTTTAGACGTGGGCAGAAATCCTTTATTTGACTCGTACTGAATAGAGGCAAAGCAATAGTTTCTGTTATTCCTTGATGGTTTTCCAACTTCACAAGTTCTCGCACGATCCCTTGTTCTATACGTTAACGGAACAATTATCTGCTTTTCACCAACACTAACAATTAGCTGTAATTGCTGATTGGTCATGTACTCAAAAGCCAGTCTGTTTACACTTGCAGGATATGGGCTATTTGTATCAACCTCTACGTTAACAATACTGGCACGGTGATCGTCACCACGAGGTCTATAGAATGTATGGACATTCCAATATTTACCCAGATTTGCTGCCAGGAGAGCATGATCAAAAGCAATGCCTACTCTAACATTAACAATATCGTACCCCGACTTAGACTCGATACTATCAATACGGGTTCTTATTTTTATATTTTCCAGCAAATAACCAAATACGTTTTTATTAATATCTGCAATCAATTCATTTAACTGTGAATTTGTGTATTCAGAAAAAGCTTTGTACTCTTGAAACGATATAGAACGATCAACTATATCACCGCGACTCTCTATTAGTTCCAGTGAAACATTTTGCGCTAATGCATCATTATGTACTTTCGATGCTTTTACCGTCATATCGCTAAGCGCCTGCCGTAGTGTCTTATTTTCACTAATATAGGAAACACGCTCTAATAGTTCTTTCGTGTCAACGTAAGCATCAGCCTGTAACGTCAACACAAACTGATTGTTTTTAACGCTTTGTGTTTCCACTATATTCTCTAATATCACCTTTGCCGCACTAATAAGTTCTACCGTTTCATTTAACTGATCGTTTTCAAGCTTTGCGGTATGAATCACATAAGCACCCACTTCAGCCGCCGCCTGTTGCCGGATTTTTTCCATGGCATAGTGCCTGGCACTAATCAGGTTTTCATTCTCGGTTAACGGATGCACTACGGTTATTTGTGACGACCACGGTTGCGCTTTAACAGGTTGTGTTAATATCAAAAAAACACAGGTAATCGCTATGCTAAAACTTCGACTGTTTACTATCATTGTTATTTTATCCATTGGACCTGTATCTGCTAGTGATGACATATTATGCGATAAAACAAAAACATTAAAAAAAACACCTGAACAAATCAGTCACCCGTATATTGAAATATCTGGCACAGAAAAATACCAAACAAACAACGACGATTATCAGCGTGTTATCGTGAAGACAACCAAAGGATTGATCTCACCAGAAGCTTATAAAAAATACCGGATAAACTGTGTATTAACTTCAACCATTAATTAGCCTGACTGTATTCACTAGAATTTATGCGTTTATCCAGTCGCCGCTCCAAATCTTTAAATGCCGCTTGCATTTCTTTTGAAACCACCAGCCTTTCTTCTTTTTCAACAACCTTGGTTAACTCATCATAAGGAAGCTGCATAAGCACAAATACCGCATACTTACCACGTAACGCTTTTATCTCCTGGTCAACCACCCGGTAACCGACAACTGGAACCTTGCTGACAATTTTTTCAATCACACCTTCATAATGAATACCAGACCTGGATGTTTCAGATGCATATAATCGTTCAGTGCCCGATAACTCCTGAGTGTAATTTTTTGCCAGATTAAATTCTGCGTCCAGGCGGGCTTTTTTTATCGCCAGTGACAGGTCAACGCTTTCCCCCATGCCTACCGCATAAATACCAATGCTATCGGGCGCATGGGTTTGTGTGACCCATTTAGGTAAAGCATCAATATGGTCTTCAATAGCATCGCTTTTTAACTCATTAAGGTCTTGCTGTCGCTCTTCGATGGTCAGTCTGGTTTGACTCACTTTGCCTGTACAGGCGATTAAAGTAACACCCAAAAATAAAATTAATAATTTTTGCATCATTTTCTCCGGTAATTATAAGCGTTCATATATCAGTATAACTTATTTTAAAAATATGCAAGCTCAGCGAAATGGTGACGTAATAAAAAGGGTCATGCGTCTTTGACCCTTTAATTATCTGTTTCATTTACATAATTGATACCATCTGTGAACAAGATTAATGCTTATACATTAATTGCAACGTCACTACATATCTAAGAGAGAACGCATCATGAGCAATGTTATTTACCCTATTTTCCCTAACAACAGGAAAATAAATGTTGAAATTTACAGAATTGACATCTATTTGCTTAATGGAGAAATTGACTATCACTCAGCCGAAGCAGTCTCGAATGAGGAGGCTTATGACCTTGCTATAGACCTTGCGGCCGAAGACGGTATTTTACTCGACATGATTGAATCGATTGCAATGTACACGGACGGAAAAGTAACCATAACCTATACGATTGATCATCATTAATTTTGCACATCGGGTAATAGCACCAAAACGGAACATTCCACACAATAAAGCTTGCGTCAAACTAAGGTAAAGTAAATCCAACATCGATAGTTAAATTGGAGTTGTCGTGCGTGCGTCATTTACTTTACTTAGTGCCTTTATTTTATTTACATCTCAATTACAGGCGCAAACATTAAACACTGAAAGCCGATGGCTCGACCGCAAAGCCGAGGGCTATTTTTGGTACAAGGATCAATTTGAACCCGAAAAAGAAAAACCGAAAAAGAAAGAACCACCGAAAGCACCACAGGTGGTGGTATCCGTACCCGCAGGCCCTGCGCCACTATCTTCTGCCTGGTTACGTGAAAACATGCAGCATTATTTAGATAATGCCGTTGATAACCCCACGGTAGAGAATATTTCAGCTTATTTATTAATACAAAAACATGCCATGGATAAATCTTTTACTTACATGGATGCAACTGAAGCAGTAACTCTAGGAAACCCAATGTTAGACGAAATAAACAAAAGACCTCTGGCTAATTTTGCAAAAAAAGAACTTGATCTACAGGCAACAGAAAACAAAACACAGGTAATAAATAAAATAAGCCAAAAAGCTGGCTTATTTGTCTTTCTGGATAGTTCTACTGCTTCAACCGCGCAATCAACAATTATTGACATGTTAAAGCGTAATCATAATTTCAGTATTATTAATATTGCAGTAGAGCCACTCGCGCCAGACAACACAGCGACAAATATACAACAAAATAAAGGGCACGCTGCACAACTTATGATCAACAACATACCCGCTATAGTAATGTTAAGAGATGATGGCGTTTTTGACTATATCGCTCAAGCACCGGTTAGTTATAGCAATCTACAAAAGCGCATATTGGTCAGCGCTAAACGCCTGGCGGTTATTACAGAGGATGAATTTAATAGTACACGGCCAATAAGAAATATAAGTTTTTATACACCCTCAACAATACTCGCCAGTCCCGGCGTTAACAATAAATTACCCATTTCCGCCAATGAAATTGTTAATGCTTTTAAACCGGAGCATTAAAACATGTTTAAAATCACAAATCATTCAGTCTTTTTTTTCATATTAATGCATTTCGCAAATAATACATTTGCATCTACAGGCATGAACAAACAAATGGATAATATCTTTGTCGAGATGTCAAATTACACCGCACCAGGTAGCTACGAAACCGCATCAAGAGGGGTTTATTCTGGTGGTCACTACGTTATGCATTCAAAAATTTTCAATGAGAACTTAGTCAGCTTCCAGGCACCTTCCCTATCTGGCGGCTGTGGCGGCATTGACGTGTTTGGCGGCTCTTTCTCTTTTGTTAATTCAGATCAAATTATTCAACTGATGCGGCAGGTTGCCTCCAACGCAAAAGGTTACGCCTTTCAGCTTGCACTGGATAATATGTGTCCTGGATGCATGAAGTGGATGAACGAACTGCAGACAAAAATACAAAACATGAACAACAGCTTGTCTAATTCGTGTGAGTGGGCTCAAGGCTTTGTTAATTCGACTGGAACTGCTTTAGGTATGTCAAAGCGGCAAAATAATGATATTACTTTAACCAGTATGTTTTCAGGGGTCGGTGCTGATTACGCTGACCTTAAAACGCACATTGATAGCGGATTTACTGCTGTAAAACGACTTGGTGATGCCCAACCTGACGTACTAGAAGAAGAAACTGGCGCGCAGACCTATATTGCATTAAAACAATCAAACATAGAGAGCGCCATTGCTGGTGGTGATGACGAATTACTTGAAACAATTATGTCAATCACTGGCTCTGTTGTAGTCGAAGACATTGGCCCCGCACCAGACGGCGGGGAGACCCTACCGGTAAACATCCTGACCGGCGGCCTAATAACACTAAGCGACTTGATCGAAGGCAAAGTGAATGCGAAATTATACGATTGCAGTTTATCTTCTGCCTCATCTGGAACAGATCTTTGCAGAATCAACGAGTCAGACACACAAACAATTAATTTAGTCGGCATGAAAACGCGGATCATTAAAGTCTTTACCGACCCCGGCGCAGTGATTGACCGAATTAGAACAGGCGATTTCACGGGAGAGCCTACCATCACCCAAAGAAACGTCATGACCTCTTTACCCGCTTCCATCATGTCTAAAATGTATGAATTAGGACCAATATCACCTGATGCGGCCGTTCATTTTTTAGAACAAACCGCTGGCTCGGTCTCGCTTGAAATAATAAAAAAACTGGTTGACGAAAGCTTTAGAGTAACACTAAGTGCGATTGCCGCAGGAAAAGACACTTATGAAGAAAAAAGCATAAAAGTGATAAATGAAAATAAGACAAAAATTGAAAAAGAATATAAATCACTTCTTCAGGAATACGGCCCTATTTATAACATTGAGGTGTATTACAACAATTTATTAAAGGGTATAAACAAGCCTGACTATAATAGCTCAAGCTAATATAAAGACCTCATAGAAACCTTTTAAAGAGACAACACAAATGCAATTTACAATTTACTCAATAGGTGACTCATTATTTCTTGAGCAGGTATTAATCGCATTAGCCATGATTTCTGGCGTGCCTGATTTTGTAATGATGATCAAAATCGGTCTGGCAATAGGTGTTTTTTCCGTTATTGTAAGCGCCATCATGGAAGGCGGTCGTGAAATCAAGTTCCAACCTGTTATTGTGGGCTTGCTTATTTATCTAACAATGTTTGTGCCAACCGCAACCGTTGTAATCGAAGACACATACTCAGGCGCTTTACGCCCTGTCGCTAACGTACCTATTGGTGCAGCGGCAGCTGGAGGCATTATTTCACTTATCGGCTACAAAGCGACAGAAATGTTTGAGCTTGCTTATAGCCCAGTGATGCCAAGAATAACAGAGACACAATTTTCCGAGTCATTAAGCATATTAAACAGCATGCGAAAAAAAGCAGCAGACCCCGCAATATGGAGCGGCATTAACGCTGATGCTGGCGGCGGTTATATTGATGTTCGTCGCAGTTACTCAAACTATATGAAAGACTGCACACTAAAAAAAATAGACCTTGGCATTATGAAAATTGATGACCTTTATAACAAAAATTACTTGACGTCCCTGGAGTTTAATAGCCATACTTTTAGAACACATGTTTACCTACAAACAGGTAATGCAAGCGGTCAAAACAAGACGTGCGCTGACGCATGGACAGCTTTAACTGCGATTAGTTTTAGCGGCGCCGAAACTGAAGATGCTTTAAAAGCAACCCTTGGTTTTGATGCCAACAAACTGGCTGCTGGAGAAACCGCGTTTGGCAAAGCAACGACTGCGATTGATTCATTATTAGGTAGCGCTGTAACCGCTAATACCTATCTTGCCATGGCTGTATTAGAACCTGTAATAGCACAAGCAGCCGCAAACAAGTATAACGATTTCAATGATTTCGCTGGCGCAACAATGATTAACCAATCTCTTAATCAAAGAAACACAGAATGGGCTGCAGAACAAACACTGTTTATGACCATCGTGCGTCCTATGCTTGCTTTTTTTGAAGCTTTTATCTACGCCATCTTTCCGATCATGGCTTTTGTCATTGTTCTGGGCGCAAAAGGCATTCAACTTGCGGGAAAATATTTCACAATGATTATATGGATTCAGCTATGGATGCCATTACTCGCTATTGTTAACCTTTATATACACACTGCCGCAATAGCTAGTTTTCAGACATACACAGCGGTTGCAACACACAACTGGAATTCCTTTTACGCGCTTGATACAGCGTCAGACATAGCACAGCACTGGATCGCAACAGGCGGGTTATTAGCTGCATCCACACCAGCACTTGCATTGATGCTGATATATGGTTCAGCTGTTACCGCGACTCATCTTGCCGGTCGCTTAAAAGGTAGCGACCATATTAATGAGAAAATACCGACACCTGATATTGTTTCATCAAAACCTATGCATGATATTGCGTCACAATATTCGGGGAATATGACTTCTGGGCTTACACAATCTGGCACAGAAGCCCTTTTTTCAAGTATGACCGTAGGAGCAAAAACGAGTAGCGCGATACAGTCAGGCTCAACAGTTGCAAACGCAAGAAATCAACAGCTAACGGAATCACTCAATAATACTTTTGCTTCTAGCACAACTACAGGCGAGCAATACGCGGCTTTACAATCTATGGGCGCGGCCACCAGTGCTGGCAGTTCTAGCGTGTCACAATATGCAAACACCAGAGCAATGGAACTTGCTGACACACATCAAGAGTTAAAAGGTCACGAGGAAGCAGTGGCGGGACAAATAGGACTACAAGCCAGCGCATCTCTGCAATCCAGCAAAAACTCTGGCTTAGCTGCATTAGCAGATAACATCGGCATGCCGGTACCTAAACTAAAGGCAATGTTACAAGGCAGCATGGCATCAAGCACAAAAGATAGCAGCACAGAGTCATCTGGCAATTCATCTAAAAGCTCAACTGGGTTCGTGTTTACAGCGCAAGAGCAAGCCAATTACAACAACGAATTAAGTGCTGGGCTAGTAAAACAACAGGGCGACACACACGGGAAGAACTGGAACGACACACAATCAAACAGCATACAAACGGCTGCGACTGCGCTTTTTTCAGCCAATGAGGAATATAAACAAACATCTGGATTCGAAAGCACCTTCAGTAAAACGGCAGCCATGCCACTAAATATGATCGGTGGACTTATGGCCGGAAACAATCAAGCAGATATGAAGGGTGATACTAGCGTAGGTAGTAGACTAAATGATGCGTGGAAATTTCAATCAGATAAAGTACAGGAAGACGCTGGTAGTAAACAACAGTTATACCAGAACCTCGGGATGCCAGAGGATGTTGCAATGCATACAGCACGTTTAGATGCTCTAACAAGTCCTGCTAACTATACTGATGATAAAGGTAACATAGACCATCAGGCTATGCAGAATGGTACTCAATTAGCTGGCAGCATTATACAACAAGCAACTGGACACGGTACAGCCGGCGACCATGACGCATGGCAAAACAAGGATCTAAAAAAACCTGATGTTAATACTGAAGCAATGGCAGAGAAAGCGGATAACATGCAACCCGTTGATAACAACGGACAAGAAAACATTAAAAATAACGCACTCAATCAAACGCCGCCTGATTCAAACGATATAGCAGGTAGCGGTGCCGTTGAGCAGCGATCACAAGAAAACCAGGCTCAATTGATTCAAAACTCACGCAATGCGGAAGCAGGAACAAAAGCAGAAGCATTACAAAACGCCGAGGAGGAAATAAAAAATAATTATACAAGTCAGGGAATGGCAGCACAGACTATAGGGGCTATAACTAACGCTATGGACTGGAGTGCAAGAACAGCAGAAAAGTATTCTGGTGCCGCCTCATCATATATGGGCAAAGTAGAAGAAGGAGATAAACAGGCATACAACGCTTATAGAAATATGTCAGAAGAAGATCAAGCGCAATTTCGACAAGCCCAACAATCTCAGGATGCAGCCTTGTTTGATTCATTACCCGCAATAGCAGCCTTACCGATTAAAGGTGCGCAAATGGTTGGCAATACTATTTTAGGAGCCCTGATTAGTGCTGGTGACGCAACTCGCAACAACGGTGACTTATCTGAGATAGCCAAGGGCATGTCTTATGAAGAAAGAGGAGCCTTTTATACAACGGCTTTAGCAGAGTCCGTAGCAATAGGCGGGCCACAAGCCGCACAACAGTTTATGGAAACCCATGGCACTGAATTTGCACAAGCACAGAGAGACTATGCTTTTCACGAATTAGGGTTAAAAGGCGAAGGGCAAGCTGAAGTTTACGCCGCATCTTTTGATACAACACCAGCAAAAATGAAAGCCGCAATCAATCAGCTTGAAGCACCATATGCAACAACGGATGAACATGGAAACCCACAATGGGATGACGCAAACAAC
>CAYQXD010000009.1:0-32643 GCA_964421315.1 uncultured Thiotrichaceae bacterium
CATATTGCCCATAAAAATGGTGAAACTGACGACCGACGTACTGCAATGCACAAAGAACAGACAGTAGCCACTCGAAAAATGTGGGCACCAAATAATCTGTTTCAGGCAGAGTAATTGCATTATTTGTGGTTAAAATTGGGGAAATCATTAAATTAAAGTGTATTTGTTATAAATTTATATTTGCTTCATGCTTATATGTCCATGGATGGACGGTATATAGAAAATGCAGGAGCAATTTTCTTACAAAAAAACAGAAGCAAATACATAAAATTGTAAGTCTTTTGCCCATGTTTTTTTAAAACATGGCTTGTAACCATAGGACTTGAAACCGTGGGTTAGGCGGTTTTATCAGCAATGCAACAGCATATATGTCCACGGATGGACGGCCATGCTCACGTTATGGCGCAATGAGTCATGGAAGGCGATGCGATTAATACTCACATCTGACCTTATAAGTCTGTCAAAATGTGGGCCTTTGGTCAACTATAATTAGTCACTTGTCAAAAAAACAAACAAAATAGATAGCTTTTACCCTATCCATCCTTAGGTTCGTAAACGCCACATCCGTGTGCCACTACTCCATCCTTTGGTTCGTGAACAGCACATCCATGTGCTAATACTCATGCAGGAACATCGAATAACCATAAATAATATTATGCACATAAATAAAGACAAAGTCAGCCAGCTCACCATCAGCGTTGCACAAGCCGGGCAACGTATTGATAACTTTCTGCTGAAACATTTAAAAGGTGTTCCAAAAAGTCATATTTATCGTTTGCTGCGTAGCGGTCAGGTAAGAGTCAACAGTGGCAGAAAAAAACCACACTACAAATTGCAGGCAGACGACATAGTAAGGTTACCGCCAGTGCGTATTACCGAAGAGCAGAACGCTCAGATTCCTGATTCAGTCATGCAAACACTGAAACAGGCCATTATTTTTGAAAATGAAAACATCATCGCCATCAACAAACCGTCCGGCATTGCTGTTCACAAAGGCAGCGGTTTACGTTTTGGCGTGATTGAAGCCTTTAGGCAAAGGGTATCACAACAGACGGCCCCGGAACAAACACTGGAACTAGTACACCGATTAGACCGTGAAACCAGCGGTTGTTTATTACTGGCGAAAAATCGTCAAATACTGGCGCTGTTACATGAGCTTTTACGCCACGAAAAAACGGTTCATATAGAAAAAACCTATATTGCTCTGCTTGACGGGTTGTGGCCGTATGGTCATAAAACCATTGATATGGGTATCAGCAAGATCAGACGGGGTGGTGAACATATCATGCAGGCCGACGAATCAGGAGACCGTGCCATCAGCCATTTCGAACCACTGGCGCTGTATGACATAAATAATAACCTGGATAATGGCCTGGGTAATACAAACAAATGCAGCTTAATGAAAATCACTATTGAAACCGGTCGCACGCACCAGATTCGTGTTCACGCACAACACAGCGGTTTCCCCATTATTGGTGACACCAAATATGGCAATAAAACAACGAACCGGTATTTTAGAAAACTTGGACTAAAACGACTTTTTCTGCATGCTAAACAGTTGTATTTGCCACTGGCTGACCCCATAACTATCAACGCCGCTTTAAGCGATGATCTCGAATTATTATTAACTAAATTACGACCTGATAAACTTCAACATAAAAAATAAACTAACCCCAGAAAACTGACAATGTATTAAAGAAAAAAACGGAAAGCTCAGTCCGCGAAATACGCAAAATACGCAAAAAAATAAGATGCTTTGTTTTTTATTAATTCGCGTATTTTGTATTTTTCGTGGACTATTTTTTCTTTTAGGTATCTTAGTAACAGACTGCACAGAATTAAACCCTCAAAGATTTAAAAATATGAAACAATACCCTCTTCTGGTTTTTGACTGGGACGGCACCCTGGTTGATTCCATAAAACGCATCGTCACCAGCCTGCAATTTGCCAGCAAAAAAACACTAGATATAACAGTAAGTGAAACACAGGCAAGAGACGTAATTGGTCTTGGCTTAAACGAAGCCATTGCCAGACTGCATCCTGAACTTGATAACCAGCAGTATTCAGGCGAGCTGAACAATATCGCCGGCACCTACCGCCAGCATTACCTGTACGACAGTACGGTTCCCGCACCTTTATTTGCAGGTGTCAACGAACTGTTAGAGGAACTACGTGAAAACGGTTATACGCTGGCAATCTCTACCGGTAAAAGTCGTATTGGACTAACGCAGTCTATAAACGAACATCAACTCGCTGATTATTTTGCCACCACACGCTGTGCGGGTGAAAACAAGTCCAAACCTCACCCTGAAATGCTACACGAAATAATAGATGAACTAAACTTTTCTGCTAAGCAAACACTGATGATTGGTGATAGCGAACATGACCTGAAAATGGCTAATAATGCCAATATGCAATGCATTGGTGTTACTCATGGTGTACACGATGCAGCCACACTGGAAAAATACAATCCTTTAACCTGTTTAGAAAATATCACAGAATTATCTGCTTATTTAAACCATAATATGAATCAAGCTAAAAAACATTCATAGGAAATTATTATGTCTGACAACAATAACAGCAACAGCAGCACTTCATGGGAAAGAGAAGTTGTTACCCAACTGGCTGAAGCCAGTTTGAAAGAACAACGTCGCGCTCGCCGCTGGGGCATCATTTTTAAAATATTAACCTTTGCTTACATTGGTGTTATTTTATACATGTTTGTCAGTGCAGATCTAGCAACCGTAACCATCAATGAAAAACACACCGCACTGGTCGAATTGAGCGGTGTTATAGCCGACGATGAAAAAGCCAGTGCAGACCATATTGTTACCGCCTTGCGTGATGCTTTTGAAAATAAAAATACAGCGGGTGTGGTATTAAGAGTTAACAGCCCCGGCGGCTCACCGGTACAGTCCGGTTACATCTACGATGAAATACAGCGTTTGCGAGAAGAAAACCCGGACACCCCGCTATATGCGGTGGTCACCGATATCTGCGCATCCGGCTGTTATTACATCGCCTCCGCTGCCGATAAAATTTACGCCGATAAAGCCAGTATTGTTGGTTCAATTGGTGTACGCATGGATAACTTTGGTTTTGTCGAGGCCATAGAAAAACTGGGTATTGAACGCCGCACCTTAACCGCAGGTGAAAATAAAGCACTGCTCGACCCCTTTCTGCCTGAGGATGAAAAAGGTAAAGCACATATGCAGGCCATGCTAGGCGAAATCCATCAGCAATTTATCAACGCGGTAAAAGATGGCCGTGGTGACCGACTTGATACCTCTGTCGAAGGACTGTTTTCAGGCTTAATATGGACGGGTGAAGCGGCGGTAAAAAATGGTCTGGTTGATGAACTTGCCAGCGCCAGTTATGTTGCGAGAGAAGTTATCGGTGAAGAAACCATGGTCGATTATACCGTACAGGATGATCTTCTTGAACGTTTCGCACAACGTCTGGGTTCAACTGTGGCACAGGTCATCAGTGCGCATTTTTTTAGTCCAGCACCAAGGTAAATATATAATCCTGACCCTACAGTCGAATCGACTGATGGCTTAGGGTAATCACCCAACGATGAAAAGCGGGGGCTTTAATGTACCAGTAAAAGCGACTAGTAAAAGCGACTGGTTTACCGGTCTCATTATTACCTTTATTTTCCTGATTTTTTCCGGCTCCGACTTTATCGCAAGTCTGGAACGTCATGCTTACGATTTCGGCGTAAAAACATCATCACGTATCGCCAGCGATAAAATCACTATTATCGCTATTGATGATGAAAGCATAAGCAATATTGGTCGCTGGCCATGGTCTCGTGATATTCATGCAAAAATGCACAACATCCTTACCACTGGCGGCGCTAAAGCGGTTGGTCAAACCGTGTTCTTTACAGAACCACAACTGGATCCGGGGCTGCAGTTTATTCGTGAACTGAAACAAACTTTAAAAAGCAGCAGTATTGCTGCTGTACCCGCTTTGATTAAACAACTCGCAAGCACTATCGAAGACAGCCAGCAGCTGGTTAAAAATAAACGTAATGCCACTGCTCAAACCGCTGTACAAAACATCGCAAACGCATTTGAAACCTCACCGCTACGTCATCAGGTAGCTAAGGATCTGAAGGCTTATCTCGACACGATAAACTCTGCTGAAATCATTCTTGATACAGACAGTACACTGGCTCAAAGCATACAAAATGCTGGCAACATAATATTTAGCATGCCTTTCGAACCTGGGCATGCCTATGGCCAGCCGGATGCACCACTGCCTGAATATATTTCCAGATTCAAACTGCCGGTAAAAAATATTTTTAACAAGGCGACAAATAATGCTGGCGATGCCTCTCCTCTTACCATGGTAAATGCATATCAACCTATCGACCTGTTAGCTAAACAGGCAGATGCAATCGGTGCTTTAGTTGCTCTACCTGATGTTGATGGCGGTATTCGCACAGAGCCGCTGATTGTTGATTATTACGGTGAATACTACCCTTCAATGGCATTAATGCTCGCTGCCAAAAGCTTAAACCTTGATATTGAGGATATAAAAATCACCGTTGGCTCTAATGTACAACTGGGACGTTTAACCATTAAAACCAACCGTTATTCGTTAATGAACACCTTTTTTTATAGCAATGAAAAACATAACAGCGCCTTTACTGTTGACTCATTCTTTGATGTTTTACAGGGTAAAATTCCTGCCGATAAATATAAAGATAAAATTGTACTTATCGGTGCCACCGCACTAGGCGTGGGCGATACTTTTGTCACCCCCATCAACCCTGCCATGTCACCAGTTGTCACCCTGGCGCATTCTGTTTCCAGCATTCTTAATGAAGATTTTTTCATTGAGCCTGAATGGGGCTTTTATGCACGATTCGGTGCAGTCATCTTAATCGCTCTTTACATCATGTTAATGCTACCAAAATTAAGTGCTGTTGCCGGTTTTGTTACCACCGGCATTTTATTACTGGCACTAATCATTAGCCACACCATCATGATGACAACTCAGGGCATGTGGCTTCAGCTGGTAATGCCAGCCCTGCTGCTCATCACAGGACACTTTATACTCACCACAAAACGTTTCTTCCTTTCGGAAAAAGGCAAAGCGCAGCTTGATATTGAATCAGCAGAAAGCAATCGTATGCTCGGTCTTTCCATGCAGGGTCAGGGTCAACTGGACATGGCATTTGAAAAATTCCGCAAGCTTGCCCCGAATAAATCCGTACTCGAATTACTCTATAACCTGGCACTGGATTATGAACGCAAACGCCAGTTTAATAAGGCAAAATCGGTTTATGATTACATGGCTGATTATGATGCCAAATTTCGTGATATTAAAACCCGCGCCAGGCGGACGCAGTCACTGGAAGGAACGGTTGTTCTTGCATCGCCTGGCAGTACGTTAATACTCGAAGACAGCGGCATTGAAAAACCCAGGCTGGGTCGTTATGAAGTTGAACGCGAACTGGGCAAAGGTGCAATGGGAGCCGTTTATCTGGGCAATGACCCTAAAATATCACGCGCCGTAGCGATTAAAACCATGGCCTTATCGCAGGAATTTGAAGATGATAAATTGATCGAAGTTAAACTGCGTTTCTTCCGTGAAGCAGAAACGGCTGGCCGTCTAAACCATCCTAATATCGTGACTATTTTTGATGCAGGTGAAGATTACGATCTCGCCTATATTGCCATGGAATTTCTCAAAGGCTCAAATTTAGGCAAATACATTAAACCCGACACATTGTTGCCCGTAAAACAGGTATTGTCCATTATTCAACGTTGTGCTGAAGGTATTGATTACGCTCATCAGTGCAACGTTGTACACCGTGATATTAAACCTGCCAACATCATGTGGGATGAAAAAACAGATTCATGCAAAATTACCGACTTTGGCATCGCCCGTATTACCGATGCAAGCAAAACCAAAACCGGCATGGTATTGGGCACGCCTTCATACATGTCACCCGAACAGGTTGCGGGTAAAAAAGTGACTGGACAATCGGACATTTTCTCACTCGGCATCATGTTATTTCAAATGGTGACTGGAACACTCCCCTTTCGCAGTAACTCAATGACATCACTGATGTATAAAATTGCCAACGAACAACATCCGGAACCTGCTTCAATCAAACCGAATGTACCGCGTTGTGTAACCATCATTATTAATCGTGCCATGGCAAAAGATGTAACAAAACGCTATAAACGAGGCAAAGAAATGGCTAATGACATAATAAAATGCCTGAAAATAATTGAAGCTGAAGGCAGGATTTAATGAAGTTTAAAGGAAAAATACAGTTTTACGGAAAAACCGATACCGGCCGTGTTCGTAGCCATAATGAGGACGCTATCGGCTACGATGAGGATATCGCTCTGGCAGTCCTGGCAGATGGCATGGGGGGGCACCGCTGTGGCGAAATAGCAAGTGCTATAACCGTCAGCACTGTGCTTGACGCAGTAAGGGATAAAATAAAAAACACAAACAAAACAGATGCTGTCGATAACGGCATTTATAGCGCAGAAAGCCGACTAATCCATGAAGCGCTCAGCCTGGCAAATAAAAACGTATATGATTCATCTGCAGCTAATGTGCAGTACCGCGGCATGGGCACAACCGTTGTCGTGACTCTGTTTTATAACAATCGATTTACCGTTGCACACGTTGGTGATTCACGACTTTATCGTTTGCGTGATGGCAAACTCGAACAACTTACCCACGACCATAGTTTTGTACAGGAACTGATTGACCAGGGCATCTACACACCTGAGCAGGCAAGAAATTCAGTAAATAAAAACCAGGTGACTCGCGCTATTGGTGTAGACAGTAAGATTCAAATTGACATACACGAAGATGTCGCCATGGTTAATGATATCTACCTGCTCTGCTCTGATGGTGTCACCGATATGATTGAAGACCATTTAATCAGGTCAGTAATAATTGAAAACAGTCAAAACCTGGAAAAAGCCGCAGAAGAAATTATACGCCTGGCCAATAAACACGGTGGTAAAGATAATATTTCTGCATTATTGGTTAAACCAATAAAATCATTTGCCACAAAAAACAGCCTGTTTTCTCGATTTTTTGGCATATTCGCCTAATAACGTGTACATATTACAGACCCAACTGGATGCCCCTGGTATTGCTGCATGTCTAGAACTATAGAATCCAGCGTTCGCTTACTCATCTCTGTCAAAATAAAAAAGTAAAATCTCAAAACACCCTACTCAAGACTTAACCATCACTCTTTCTTCGGCAGACTTTTTTTACTATAAAATAAAATTTTCAGCTTGATTTCAGCTTCGATTGATACAGTGAAACCAGTTAATAACTGGAGATCGAAATATCATGTCTGAATCATCTCAAATCATAGTCTGGGATCCGCTTGTAAGGTTCTTTCACTGGTCATTAGTTAGTGCTTTTACTATTGCTTATATTACCGAGGATGACTTTCTAACCATTCATAGCTGGGCTGGTTATCTAATCCTCGCTCTACTTTGCATTCGTTTTGTATGGGGATTTATCGGTACGCGTTATGCCCGTTTTTCCGATTTTGTGTATAGCTCAGAAAATATTATTCAATTTTTAAAAGATACTTTACGACTTAGCGCCAAACGTTACCCTGGTCATAATCCGGCTGGTGGTGCCATGGTTTTGTTACTGATGTTTAGCCTGTTCGTCACAACTACAAGCGGGGTTATATTGCCTGGTGCTGAAGAACAGGCAGGCCCCCTGGCTCACTGGTTCACTCAGCCAGGAAGCATGTGGGCTGACATTCTGGAAGAGGTGCATGAATTCTTTGCCAACTTCACCCTGTTATTAGTATTTATCCATGTAGCTGGCGTTTTAGTGGAGAGCCTTATACATAAAGAAAATCTGGTGTCTGCCATGATAACTGGCCTTAAAGCGAACAAATCAAAATTACAGTTAGAGGACAAATCATGAAAAATCTTATTCTAATGACGATCTTACTTGTCAATATTCCATTAAGTGCTTCTCATGCAGAAAGTACCACCGTTAATAATCTGCTACAGGATTATGCAATTCTGGGTGCTGGCACTGCGGATGCAGAACAGGGCTCATTTAATGAACACGATGTACGCATACCCGGTTATGGCCGTTGGGATGATTGATCAGCGTTTCGTTAAGGTATACTTGAGCCATGAATAGCAATAGTTACATTATGCGTGCCTTGCTGGTAGTGCAACTAGTTTAAGTTCTGCTTTAGGAGACGAGTCTATGGTGACTTGAATAGTGTCTACCCGGCTGGATTGGTGAAGACCCTGATTACACCAGCAACAAAGCCCCAGAAAGCGTTTGTTTCCGGTAAATAATTGATGGTTTTCCAACCGGGTTGTTGATAAAAACACGGTATCATAAGGGCACGACAAAACGTATCCGTTACCGAGTAAAGTCGGTTATTTAATTCTGTATTATCCACGCTAATAAACGTCATGTTCCACCCCGCTTTACCGGGGTGCATGTGGTTGCTGTTGACGTGCTAAGAAGATTAGGGATACTGTTCATTATAGTATCCTCAAGTGCTCAAACGTCTAAAAGCACTGACCATAAATCAACTTCAAGTTCATAGAACAGGTTAACACGAGCTGTTAATGTAATCTCCAACATATGCTGGTCATCCCGTAATAGTTGATTAATATACTTTACTTGCAAAAGAAATTTCTTTACTTGAAAACGCCAGTAGGTTGCATTAGTGGTGGTTTCTTTTTAACAAAGGTTTGTTTAAGGTCGCCATAGAGGTTCACTTATGTTTTCCGCGAATAAAGAAAACATGAGGTTGCAACTTATGCTTATCCTAAACTTATCACTCTCGTTTGGTGAAACCGAATGCTGTAAATAGGCTGGAAACATCAACAAGGTGCCCTTGCTCACGCTCACCACAACCTGGTCTGTATTCTGCGCGGTGAGTTCGGTAACGGAAGGCCGGATGATGCCGGTCTGTGGCCTGGGGTCGTGAAAATTAACCGTATCAGCGCCTGCCTGTGTTTGAACGTAATACACACCGCTCAAAAAGTTATTAGGATGACTATGCATTGCATGAGAGACGCCAGTTGAATTGATATTGGCCCAGCAACCGGTAATCTCGATCGCATCATAGTTGATCTTTAGAAATTGCAACACGGTTTTCGCTGTGCTATGAATGCGCGCCACCAGCTCAATGAATGCTTCACGTTTGTGCAACTGCTGATTAGACTGCCACGATTCACCAGCGCGAAGCTCGGCCAGGTCCGGGTTGATTCGATTCAGCGCTTTTAGTATCGCCGGATTTACCTGCTCATAGAATTCTGGCGTTGACTGAATCTTCCACACAAACGTCGGAAAAATGGACAATATATCTGAGGTCTCTATCCAGTTATCGTCTTTGGTTAACATTACACTCCGAACAGGGTTGGTTAGCGTGTCTCTTGCCGCCTGGCAGGTTGCCTATATACCTGACATCAGGAATTTTCAATCACGTCATCTACCCAACTTAATGCCGCCACCACATTGGGAAACCCAATGGTACTGGTAAGAAGAATAATGGCGTGATAAATTTCATCAGCCTGTGCACCAGCGTCAACTGCCCTTCTGGTATGACTGTGCACAGCCCCTTCAGAGCGAATCGATGCTGCCGCTGCTAGCTGAACCAGCTGGGCAGTCTTCTCATCTATTCCCTCTTTCTTTATCGTTTTTCCAAGTGACTCAACAGCACTTAGAAAATCCGGGTAGAGCTCTTTTATCTTCAGGTATTGTTTGGAAGGAATCGGTTCCATAAATTTCTCCTAATATGGATAATGTACCAGGTTTTCATTGACTCACCCGGATCAGTCGATGATATGGTGTACGGGCAGCTTGCTCATGTGCCATTCAGCCGTCTTCGGGTCGTACTGAGAAGCGGTGAAAACATGCCAGTCGGTGTCATTTAGCTTCGGATAATCGGCACGATAATAGTAACCCGGCCATCGGGTTTCCTGCCTGAACAGCGTGTGCCTGGTAACGGACTCCGACGTCCAGACCCGGTGGTGGAGTTCCCATGCTCTCTGCAGCTGGTGCAGGTCCTCGGCACCGATATACTCGAGGTCCGTCTTCAACATGCTTAGAAGTTCAAGGCCCCGGTTGAGCATCGGTTCGTTGCTTATATAATAGGTACTGATGCCGCCAACGTACTCATCCATGATTTTCTCCAGCCGCTGAAGACCCTGAAGAGGCGACAGGTAGCTGGGCGACACGGTGCCGGCGACTATCTCGTTGCTGCCCACCTCATAATTTTCCAACGGCTTGAATATTGTCTGCTCGAGTTTTTTGATCTCGGTTTCGTCCACCTGCGGCGGATCGCCAGCCATATCCATAACATATTTAACCGCCGACTTTCCGGCTATCCTGCCTTCTGTAAAGGAGCCGGACGAGAACTTGTGCGCGGAACCACCTATCGTGTCCCCGGCCCCGAAGAGACCGTCAATGCTCATCATCCGGTTGTATCCCCATTGGTAATCCGTCGGTGCGCAGTCCGCCGGTCCGCTTGCCCAGGCACCGGAGCACGTGGCGTGAGAACCCATGACGTAAGGTTCGGAGGTAATCAACTCGGACGGTTTTTCCCGGGGGTCGATGTTCTGCGATGCCCAGACAATCGCCTGGCCGATCGTCATGTCGAGGAAATCCTCCCAGCCGATCTCCTCTTTCTCCCGGGTATCGAGCGACGCCTGTGTCTGCATATAAATGGGGCCCCTGCCCGCCTTTATCTCCTCCAGCATGGCGTGATTTCGCAGGCAAGTCGGTATCGGTTGTTTGTCGGCATAGTCACCGACGAACTCTTTGATTTTTTCGATCCAGGCTTCTTCATATTTCTCGCCATAGGCGTTGGTGGCATAGGACTTAAGCAGCAGGAACCAGGCACCGACCGGGCCGTAACCATCCTTGAAACGGGCGAGCACGATCTTGTTCTCCATCTGTGTCATTTTGACACCTACTGGTATCAGCAAGCCGTAGGCCGAAGCACTGCTCCATGGGGCATACCAGGTTCTTCCCATGCCTTCGCCGATTGACCTGGCCTTGTAGATGTGGGAAGCGCCGCCGGCGGCGACGATGACTGCTTTGGCCCGAAACACATAAAAACTCCCATCGCGGACACTGAAACCGACAGCACCGGCCACCCGGTTGGGACGTGTCCTGTCCATCAGGAGATGCGTCACCATAATCCGGTTGTACACCTCGGTGGCAGACTTCCTGGCGGCCTCGGCGATGATCGGCTTGTAACTCTCGCCGTGAATCATGATTTGCCATCGCCCTTCTCTCAGGTAGTGGCCAGTCTCCCGGTTCTTCATGATCGGAAGACCCCATTCTTCGAACATGTGCACCGTAGCGTCGACGTGCCGGGCAATGTCGAAAACCAGGTCCTCGCGCACCAGTCCCATCAGGTCATCTCGAGCGTAGCGCACATGGTCCTCCGGCTGGTTTTCGTTCCACCGCATGCCCATATAACAATTTATCGCCGACAGGCCTTGCGCAACGGCACCGCTACGTTCGATATTGGCCTTTTCGACGAGCACGACTT
Source organism: uncultured Thiotrichaceae bacterium (assembly GCA_964421315.1). GTDB lineage: Bacteria > Pseudomonadota > Gammaproteobacteria > SZUA-229 > SZUA-229. Next base: position 11,549 of record CAYQXD010000009.1, read on the forward strand.
TCAGGTTCCGCCCCCAGTACCTGGATTCGTAAGTGGCCCCGCAACCGCCAAAACCACCGCCGATAATGAGAATGTCTGAATCCACGAACCGGGTTTTTCTGGATGAGAACAGACTCATGGCATCACACCGATTTGTTCGTGCGAGGGGGCAGCATGGGCAGCGCCTCCACCTTGAGCGCAGTGGGCTCGTGCGCGAGCATGGGGGAATTCAGCGCATCTGTGGCAAGTTGCTCATAATCGGCGGGGGCCTTTATGGAATCCCAGGGAGTCGTCCTTATCGGGAAGGTGAACTCCTTCACCCGCCCGTCCCGGTATTTTATCTTCCAGAATATGGTTTTCTCTTCCTCATCCCTGATCACCCTGACTTTGTGGCCCAGTGGTGCAAAATCTGCAGCGCCGCGAACATCGATCGCATGTTGCGGACATGCCTTAACGCAGGCATAACACTCCCAACAGAAATTGGGCTCAATGTTGTAAGCCCGCCTGTAAACCGGGTCGATGTGCATAATGTCGGAAGGGCAGATATCCACGCACTGTCCACAGCCGTCACATTGTGTCATATAAACGAAGGTGGGCATATCAATCACCTGCCCTTCGTTGCGCCTTGCCCATGTCCCGGCAGGTCGGATGAACCGTTTGCCTCCTCCATTCTTTGCTGGAAGGCGACTACAGGCTTGTAGAACATATGGGCAAACTTGGACCAGGGAACCAGAACAAACAGCAGCGTGGTGAATAAGATAAAGAGAGCGAAGGCGATTTTGGTTGCTGTCAGGTTGCCCGCTGCCTGCACTATTTCCCATATCAGGGCGAAGCTGACACTTGCCAGCAGGGTGACGATGAACAGGTCCGCACGCACCAGACGGAAAGGCGAATGGCCCTCATGAGCAACGTCTACCCTGAGCAAGAAGAAAAACCAGTAGCCGCCGATGAGCACCATCAGCGCGCCGATGTTCCACAGCATGGGTAGAATCACCGGCGTAGGCGTGCTTTGTGCGGGATAAGCAAACACCATCACGATGGTGGTAATGAGGTAAAACAGGAACCCATAGAACATCAGCAGATGCGAAATCCTTCTCTTCATGTCGCAAAATTCACCGGAGGTTAAAACGACTTTCAGCATGGTTCTGCCCGCGATAGAAACCATATCCATGGCGCTAAGCGATCTCTCTGCGGCCGCCTTTGATTTGTTCCACTGCCGCATGAAAAAGATGAGACTACTTTTATGCAGCATGTCAAACAGCGTTCCCATGGCAACCGCCAGAAACATCAGAATGATGTAGACCTGCATGACAAGAGGGGACAGAAAAACCGTCAGCTCGGCGAACGGATTGCCGGTAAACATTTGGACTACCCTCCATGTTAGCCCGTTCTTATATGAATCAGGCTAACGACGGTATGGCTGCCTCAAGCGCCAGCCACTGACCTCGGAATGAGACAATTCATTCAACGCAGATGCAGAATTCTGTGCACCCCCCCCCCTGTTTACGCTGGAAAATCGATGTTCGGGTGTGAGCCGCGTAGTATCAATTACGCTGCCACCGGAAGCGGGACTCGCCTCAGGCATTCCGACGCATAATTTTTATAGATATCATATAAACCATAATGATGCAGAACTATATGTCAACTCCAATATAACCATTGATAAAGCGACTGGCTTAGGGACAAATGACAGGAAACACTTTGCCGGCTTGAACTTTATAGACTGGTTGCGACAGAGGTTCTTTACCGTTGCTAAACGGCTATTTTGGGTGTCGTAACCGGGTACGCACGTTCTGACACTGTCAGCCTGATATAATGCAGACTTATGCCAACAGTTTACGAAACAGATTAACCCATTTCGCTTTTATTTTTAAAACGCTGCTGCTTATAGTGATTAATTAAACCATTGGTTGAACTGTCATGGGCATGCGTTGGTTCATTATCATCCAGTTCCTGCAATATGCCGGATGCCAGTTGTTTGCCAAGTTCGACCCCCCACTGATCAAAAGAATTGATGTTCCAGATAATGCCCTGAACAAAAATCTTGTGTTCATACAGCGCAATAAGCGAACCCAGTGTGGCCGGATCCAGACTGTTGAACAAAAATGTACTGGTTGGCCGGTTGCCCGGGAAAATTTTATTTGGCAGCAGTGCTTTTATCGTTTCTTCATCCAGTCCTTCTGCTTTAAGTTCGGCATAAGCTTCCTGCTCAGTTTTACCTTTCATCAAAGCTTCTGTCTGTGCAAATACGTTAGACATCAGCGCTCTATGATGTCTGGCGATGCAATGAAAATTTGACACTGGGGCAAGAATATCTGCCGGTATCAGTTTTGTGCCCTGGTGCAGCAACTGAAAAAAAGCATGCTGTGCGGCTATGCCAATTTCTCCGAACAAAACCGGTCCTGTGCTGTAATCAACCAGCTTGCCCTGGCGATCAACACCTTTACCATTACTTTCCATATCTGCCTGTTGCAAATAGGCGGGAAATTTATGCAAATGCTGGTCATAGGGCAATACAACGGTACTCTGTGCATCAAAAAAATTGTTATACCAGATGCCAAGCAGTGCCATGGTGACAGGAATGTTTTCAGCTAACTGTGCCGTTTTAAAATGCCTGTCAGCTTCATAAGCTCCCTGCAAAAGCTTGTCAAAATTCTCCGAACCGATAGCGATGACAATAGGCAGGCTGATCGCTGACCACAGCGAATAACGACCACCCACCCAGTCCCACATCTGGAAGATATTTTTTTCGTCAATGCCAAAGGCTTTTGCGGCTTCTACATTAGAGCTGACCGCTGAAAAATGTTTGTCGATCTGGCTGTCATCTCCCACATCATTGATGTGCCATTGCCTGGCCGTTTCAGCATTGACCATGGTGTCCTGGGTAGTGAAACTTTTTGATGAGATAATAAAAAAAGTAGTCGCAGGGTTCAGCTTTTCCAGTGTGTCAGTAATATGGTTCTCATCCACATTTGATACATAATGAACATTCAAGTCATGCAACGAATAGGGTCTTAATGCTTCGGTAACCATCAATGGCCCAAGATGCGAACCGCCTATTCCAATGTTGACTACATCAGTAATTGGCTGGTTATGGTAACCCCGCCATGAACGTGTACGAATCGCTTCTGCCAGTTCTTTAACACGTTCATGCTCTTCGCACACGCCAGGCATAACGTCTTCACCATCAACAAGCACTGGCAATCCATCTCTATTTCTAAGTGCGGTGTGTAAAACTGCTCTGTTTTCGGTGTTGTTGATTGGCTCACCATCAAACATTCTGCTAATCCATAAATCAAGTTCACTTTCTTCTGCCAGTTGATAGAGCTGCTGCATGGTTTGGCTGTTGATAATATTTTTTGAATAGTCAAACAGAATGTCGTTCAGCTTTAAAGAAAATTGTTCAAATCGCTGAGGGTCATCAGCAAACATGTCACGCATGTGTGAATGTTTTATTTCGTTGAAATGTTCTTTAAGTGTTTGCCAGGTGGCCGATTGGGTTAATTTAGACATAGATGATTTTTATAACTTTTCAGTTATTTGTAAATTTTGTGAGACGTTTGTATTAATCCTTACATAAGTATATGTAGTGTATGGTTTTGATACACGCCGTAAATACGTCCCTGTAGGCTTGTCGGTAGCATCCATGCTACCGACAGTCTCAAAACCATACACTACATATACTTATGCAAGGATTAATAATAGCCGCTTAATAATTTTTTTGTAAAGTAATGACAATAGCGGACGATAGTAACAGTCTGCCATACACTCTGCACTATTGACTTGTATCAACATCGTTATACTGAATATGATTAACATCCTATGAGAAGTTATTGCAACACTGAACATTCTGGGAGGAATATTAAATGACAGCCAATGCCACAACCACATCCTACACCCATTCATTTAAAGACGGTGATGGCAAGAACAAAAAACTGCTAGGAGGCAAAGGTGCCAACCTATGTGAGATGACCCAAATCGGCATTAACGTACCCCCCGGTTTTGTTATCACTACTGAAGCATGTCTGAGTTATCTCGATACTGAAAGCGGCGAATTACCTGATGAATTAATGACACAGGTACAGCAACAGGTTAAGGCGCTTGAACAGGACACCGGCAAAGGTTTTGGCAATGCCGACAATATGCTGTTGTTATCAGTACGTTCTGGTTCGGCTTTATCGATGCCCGGCATGATGGATACCATCCTTAATCTTGGCCTGAACTCGACCACCCTTCCCGGCCTGATTAAACAAACCGGCAATGCACGCTTTGCCTGGGATGCTTACCGTCGATTTATACAGCTGTTCGGTAAAGTTGCGCTCGGCATCAGCGATGAAAAATTTGACAAACCGTTCGATACCATCAAAAAACGCGAAGGCATCACTGAAGACACCGGACTTTCTGCTGAACATTTTCGTGAGATCAGCAATCTGTTTCTTGACGTGGTACAAAGTGAAACGGGCAAACCTTTTCCTGAAGATGTTTATCAACAGCTGCTGCTTTCCATCAAAGCCGTGTTCAAATCATGGCTGGGGAAACGCGCCATCGATTATCGCCGGGAATTTAAAATTACCGCCGACATGGCCAACGGTACCGCAGTCAACATTCAGACCATGGTATTTGGCAATATGGGTGACAACTGCGCCACTGGTGTTGGCTTCACCCGTAATCCTGGAACTGGTGAAAACATCATGTTTGGCGAGTTTCTAATCAATGCCCAGGGTGAAGATGTGGTTGCCGGCATTCGCACACCTAAACCAGTACACCTGCTGGCTGATGAAATGCCACAAATGTATAAAGAACTGGTAGCGCTGCGCGACCGGCTGGAAAACCATTATAAAGAAGTGCAGGATTATGAATACACCATCGAAAATGGCGTACTCTATTGTCTGCAAACGCGTGATGGCAAGATGAATGCCACTGCACGTGTGCGTACCTCGCTGGAAATGACTAACGAAGGTCTGATTACACGCCACCAGGCATTGTTACGCATTAATCCCGAAGAACTGGAACAACTGCTACATCCCCTGCTCGACCCTGAATCCAAACAGCTACCCATCGCCCACGGCCTGCCGGCTTCTCCTGGTGCTGCTTCTGGCTACATCGTGTTTGATGCCGACCGCGCCGAACTAGCACGCGATGCAGGTGAAAAAGTCATTTTGGTACGCGAAGAAACCAAACCTGAAGATATTCACGGTTTTTTTGCCGCAGAAGGCATACTTACCAGCCGTGGCGGCAAAACCTCACATGCGGCAGTGGTCGCACGCGGCATGGGAAAACCCTGTGTTGCCGGTGCCGAAGGTATTGAGGTCGATGTTGAAAAACACACCGCCAAAATAGGCAGCACAGTATTGCATGAAGGTGACACCATCACCATTGATGGTGCCAACGGTAATGTATACCTGGGTAAAATCGATACCGTGCCACCAAAATTTTCCGATGAATTACGCACCCTGCTCAGCTGGGCAGATGAAATCGCCAGGCTGAAAATCATGAGCAATGCAGACACCATTGATGCTGCTACTCAGGCATCGGAATATGGTGCCATGGGCATTGGCCTGTGCCGGACAGAACGTATGTTTAACGCCCAGGATCGACTACCCCTGGTCATCGACATGATACTGGCAAAAGACAAAACGGAACGCCAGGACGCACTGGACAGATTGCGCCCGATACAGCGTGGCGACTTCAAAGACCTGTTTAAGATCATGTCTCCCAGACCAGTCACCATCCGTTTACTGGATCCGCCTATTCACGAATTTTTACCCAATGAAAAACAACTTGAGCTTGAAATCAAACATCTTAGGTCACTAAAGGATACCGTTAGCGGGGTGAATGATTTAATGAATATAATGCAGTTGCTGAAGCGTAAGAGTGATGCCAAATCACTGCCGCAACCATTTGCACTCGGCGGACGAGAACTGGTGGACTCTGCCATCGCCAAAAAACAGCAGATGCTGTTAAAAGTACGCGAGCTGTTTGAGGTCAATCCGATGTTAGGTCATCGTGGAGTGCGCCTTGGCATCACCTATCCCGAAATTTATGAGATGCAAATACGGGCAATTCTCGAAGCGGCTGCCGAATGTAACAAGGAAGGATTTGATGTATGTCCTGAGATTATGGTACCGCAGGTCTGCACTGGTAAGGAACTGTTGTGGGTTAGAGAAATCGTTGACCAGGTGCATACTGATATCGAAGCAGAATATAACATCAAGCTGAAATTTAAATTTGGCTCCATGATCGAAGTGGTACGCGCCTGCATGCGTGCTGGCAGGCTGGCAGAAATTGCCGAGTTTTTCTCCTTCGGCACCAATGACCTGACACAATCGGCTTTTTCATTCTCACGCGAAGATGCTGAAAACAAGTTTCTGCCGCTGTATGAAGAAAACAATATCCTGCAGGACAATCCATTTGAAATACTCGATGTTAAAGGTGTCGGTCGCCTGATGGAAATTGCTGTTGAATGGGGACGTAAAACCAACCCTGATTTGAAGGTTGGCATTTGTGGCGAACAGGGAGGCCATCCTGAATCAATCCGTTTCTGTCATCACATCGGTCTGAGTTACGTTTCCTGTTCTGCTCCACGAGTACCGATTGCCAGGCTGGCCGCGGCACAGGCTAAGCTAACCGAAAAAAATTATATACCTGAGTAGAAAATGAAACCAGAAATCAAATATCCAGGCATCAAGGCCGTCATTCATGGTAATGGTGCTGTGGCCCATGTTATGGGGCATGTTTGTGGTGGTGTCATCGGTTACCCGATTACTCCTTCCACCGAAATCTCCGAAATGTTCGAAGCCTTTCGTGCCGGAGGCGGTTGCAATGTCTGGGGTAAACATCCTTTTTTCTTTGAACCCGAAGGTGAACACTCGGCACAAAGCGGAGCCATGGGCGCAACCTTAACCGGTGGACGTTTTATCTCCAATGCCTCGTCCAGTCAGGGCATTCTTTACGGGCTGGAGTCACATTATGTCACCGTTGGCAAAAAAGTCGGTGGTTTTGTCTTGCAGGTGGCTGCACGTGCGGTATCAAAACATTCATTAAATGTCATGGCCGGGCATGATGATGTTTATGCTCTGCTGCCTTCCGGTTACACCATTTTATTTGGCAGCAATCCACAGCAAGCTGCCGACCTGGCAGCCATTGCCTACCGCGTCAGTTCGCTGTCGATGATACCGGTGACCAACGCCATGGACGGTTTCGCTACCAGCCACATGCAATGTGAAACCCTGCTGCCCGAACCAGAACTACTGAAAGAATTTCTCGGTGACCCGTCAGGGCGGATCAAGTCACCCACCGTTGCCCAGGAAATGTTGTACGGTGCCAAAGGACGTGTCTATCAGCTACACCAGTATCTGGACAGGCATGCTGGTGATATTCAACCCGATAAGCTGGCCGCACTAAGCGCCTTCCTGGAATCACACGCTGATGAAATTGAAGCCGATAATACTGGCAAAATGCTGCCAGACACCCGGTTGTGGATACCAGAAGAACGGCATGGCCAATGGCGTAGACAGTGGCTGCATGCTTTCGAGAAAGGTACCCGGCAGCTGGTTCCTGCCATGGTTGATGTTAATAACCCCGGTCTTAGCGGTGGCGTACAGAACCAGCCGGATTTTCAGGCCGGACTGGTTGACCATAAAACCCACTTCGCCAATGCGGTGCCTGATTTTGTCAGACAGGCAATGGATGAATATGCTGAACTGACCGGTCGTTTATACAATCCGGTGCAAACATTTATGAATGATGACGCTGAACACGTGATCGTTGGCATCGGATCAGTCACCGATGATGCTGAAGCGGTAACCAGCTACCTGCGCAAACAGGGTAAAAAAGTCGGTGTCATCTCAATAAAACTGCTGCAGCCGTTTCCTGAAGGTGAACTGGTTGCCGCGCTAAAGGGCAAAAAAGCGGTCACCATTCTGGAGCGCTCTGAAGTCACTGCACTCACCAATCTGGTAACCCAGTCACTATTTAAAGCCAGAGAGAACAACGACCTGATCCGTCATCTGGGCATTCCGCCTATCGACAGCCTACCTAAAATCAGCACTGGTATCTTTGGCATAGGCGGTCATGATCTACAGCCGCGTCACCTGATAGCAGTCTACAAAAACATGGAAAGCACACTCAATGTGCCTTTCTTTTACCTGGGCACCCAGTTCTTTGAAAAAAACCCATCTGTATTTAATGCCGAACTACAACAAAAACTGAAACAGGCTTACCCGGAAACCGAGTTTATGGCATTAGACACGGAGGAAAATCCTTCACTATTACCTGATGATGCCTTTCGTATCCGTTTTCACTCAATCGGTGGTTATGGCACCATTGCTACCGGTAAATTGCTGACTGATATTCTTGCCGGTGTTATGGGGTTACACTCCAAATCCGCACCCAAATATGGTTCAGAAAAAAGTGGTGCACCAACTAACTTCTACATCTCGCTTAGTCCTGAACCCATCAAGATTACTAATGCAGAACTGGAAGATGTTGAAATCGTTATTTCTCCTGACCACAAAGTATTCAGTCACACCAACCCGCTACGTGGACTGGTGGAAGATGGCACATTAATCATGCAGTCCCATCACACACCACTTGAAGTGTGGAAAGAACTACCCGCCTTTGCTCGAAAAACAATCCGTGAAAAGAATATCCACTTTTATGTGCTTGATGCCTTTGCTGTTGCCAAAAAACATGCACCCGCACCGGAACTTGAAATTCGCATGATGGGCATTGCTTTCATCGGTGCTATCTGCGGACATGTGAACCGGATTGCTGCCAATGGTTTTGAAGAAGCGGGATCGGTGGAAACAATCCTGCAAAAAGTCGAACAGCAGGTAATCAAAAAATTCGGTGCCAAAGGTAAGGCAGTGGTCGAAAGCAACATGAAAGTGGTAACAGAAGGCCTGCAAGCCACGCGCAAGATTGACTACAGTACAACACCATTTCGTGAAGCAGAAAAACTCGCGGCGATAGTAGCGGTGACAGTAAGCGAAGCCGAAAATGGCAGTTATGGTGTTGAGATCTCCGCTGCCATGTCCGGGGTGAGTGGATGCACAGCAAACAACGGCGTATTCGACAGCACCTATTTCAACAATATTCTGTCTGATCGTATCAAGGACGGTAGCATCGGTGAAGCGCCTGTCATGCCCGGTAGTGGCCTGTTCATGCCAGTAGCAACTGCTGCCTGGAGAGATAAAGGCATGTTTCGCCTTGAGGTGCCAACATATACCGCCCATCTCTGCACTGGCTGCATGGAGTGTGCGATAGTCTGCCCTGATGCCGCTATTCCCAACACGGTTCATGATATCCATGATCTACTGCTGACAGCCATCAACAAACTGAATATTACCAAACAACATAAATCACAGATGACGAATCAGGTCTTCCCACTGACCAAAACCATTCGTGACATTTATCGCAACCTGATTAACAAAGATAACACCTCCTTCAGTGAAATAGTAAACCTGTCACTTGCCAGTCTGGAAACAGACAACGTAAGCCTGACACGCGATTTTGAGAAAATGATCGAAGTTCTCGAATGTTTTCCCGTGGCCAAAACCCGTCCTTTTTTCGATGTTATGGAGAAAGACAAAGCCGGCACTGGTGGCCTCTATTCAGCCAATATTGATCCCTGGAAATGCACCGGTTGCCTGGAATGTGTTGATGTCTGCGGCCCGGGTGCGTTAACTGCAGAAAAACAAAGTAGTCAACTACAAACCGGGATGAGCCAAAACTTCGAGTTTCTCAGTAAGCTGCCAAACACTGCCACCCGCTTCACTGAAAACGCCATCGTGCCGGGTGGCGCACCGGATGGCAATAGTAAACGACTTATTCTCGATCACCATAATTATTATGCAATGACTGGCGGCCATGGTGCCTGTCGCGGCTGCGGTGAAGTAACTGCAATTCGTATGCTCACCGCCACCAACCGGGCAATCCACGAGAAAAAACGCAAAACACACATCAGTGAACTGAACGCTCTGATTAACGCACTCAACACAAAACTCGACAACGTGCCGTTTGATGAAAATGACCCGGATCGAGTGCAACGCATGCAGACAACAATCAGCACCCTTGAAAAACGTCTCTACCTGTTTGAAAGCGGCCCCACTGGTAATGGCCCGTGTTCTGCGGCATTCGCCAACGCCACCGGCTGCAGCAGTGTGTACGCCTCAAGCTTTCCTTACAATCCCTATAAAGACCCCTGGATAAACAGCCTGTTTCAGGACACCCCGGCAGTAGCCAAAGGAATTTTTGAAGGTTTCTGCGCCACTGCAGTGGATGACTTCACCGCCCTGCGCACCGCTAAACTTGATCTGGAAGACCAGTATGACCCGGCAACACACGACAGCCTTTTCAGGTGTTTTAACTGGCATCATTTTTCTAAAGAAGAATTTTCCCTGCTACCTGCTGTTATTAGCATGGGTGGTGATGGTGCGACTTATGACATTGGTTTTGGCGCATTGTCGCGTGTGCTGGTTTCAGAAACACCAATCAAAGTGGTGGTACTCAACACCGGTGCTTATTCCAATACCGGTGGTCAGACCTCAACCGCCAGTTATACCGCTCAGGATTCTGACCTGACCCGTTTTGGCGGTGCCCATAGCGGCAAACATGAGAGCCGCAAAGAACTCGGGCTGATTGCTGCTTTCCACCCTAAAGTGCTGGTTATTCAGACCAATGCGGCGTTGCAAAGCCACTTCATGAAAAATGTGATGGACTTCCTCAGCTATAACGAGTCACCCGCAGTATTTGATACCTATACAACCTGCCAGCCGGAGCACGGCATTGCAGATGATGCGGGCAGCAGGCGTGCAATACTTGCAGTTGAAAGCCGCATGAGTCCGGTTTTTGTGCATGACCCACGTCGTGGTGACACCCTGGCCGAACGGTTCTCACTGGAAGGCAACCCTGAAACCGGTAAAGACTGGATTACCTCCACGCTGGATTACATCGATGATGAAGGTAAAACTCAACTACTGGAGAGAGCCTTTACCGCAGCCGATTTTGCCCTGCACGAAGGTCGATTCAAAAAGCATTTTCGCCGCGTTACTCAAGACGAAGACCCATTGCCGATTGATGAATACATCAACCTAAACAAGACTAACCGTTATGGCAAGGTGCCTTTTATCTGGTCTACCACTGCACAGGGCAAATTGATTAAACTCACTATGTCTTCTACGATGGTTGAACTCACTGAAGAACGCCGCAGAAACTGGCGCATGCTTCAATATCTCGGAGGCCTGCACATTGAGCACATGCAAGCCGAGCACCGTCAACAACTGGAAAACTGGCAGCAAAAATATCAGCAGTCCAATATAGCCCGAGAATCGTCCATTGATTCTATCGCCAGAGGTATGGCCGAGCTGGCAAGCATTACTAATGCCCCCGCCGTATCTATCGAAAAGCTTATACCTGTCTCGGTTGCCGAACCAGCCGCAGACTCCAAGGCTGGCTCACAGATAACAACGGCAGCCACTGCTGAGGGTGGTGACCTTGTGGAAATCAGTGAGAGCGACATGGTTCAATGTACTAACTGCAAAACCTGTTATCAGGATCTGAGCGAGCTGTTTGAAAAAACAAAAATTATGGTCGGTGGTTCCGCTAAAGAAGTGGGGCGGGTGATACCTGGAATCTTTGACAAAATTGAAATTAACCCGGAACTGGTACAGCGTGCATCCAGGGTGGCCGATGATTGTGATGCAGAGATTATCCGCTTTTACACACCGGTTTAAGTGAGGTTCATCATGTCACAACATAGCAACGATAAGCAACAAAATGAAAATTTTAGCGCAAACAAACATCACCCCTATAAACATGATGATGTAGAACGTTACTATCAGGCCAATCTTGAGATAGAAAGTAACCGGCACCATATTGAGGAAACCCGGCAACAGATGAATGAGCTGGAACACAGCGAATCGGTCGAACTGTTCCAGAAACAGGTTGGGCTACTACAAAAACGCCTGCTCAATGATCCCCGGTTTTTTCAGGATATGTTTATCGCAGAGGGCAGCAGCGCCATTACCCGACAGTTTCAGCAGGATAAACTGAGCAAAAAGTTCACCCATACCTTCTGGAATCTACTGCTTAGAAACGATGACATGAGCAGTCTGTTGTTGCGTTTTATCTGGAATTTGCCGCTTAAACAAAAACGTAAATTTATCCGCGCCATTGATAAACATCTCAGTGAACGATACCCCATGTTTAAAGGACTTGCAAAAGGCTGGCCGGGTGAAAATAACATTCCCCCCTATATTCGCCCGGCCAGTGAACGCTGCCAGGACTTCGATCTGGTCAATCAGGGTTACATCGGATACATGGGACTGGGTTACAGCTTCCGTGAAGTTGAACTGCTGGTCTGGCTGGAAGTGCTACGAGACAAACAATGCGACGACCGCCCCTGTGAGATTGGTGTGCCGCCTGATGATAATAGCGGCGACAGCAGCGAAGCCAGGGGCGGCTGCCCGGTGAAAATTCACATACCAGAAATGCTTCACCTGATAGGCGAAGGCAAATTCAGACAGGCATTTGACCTGATTAAAGAATCCAACCCCCTGCCCAATGTCACCGGTCGGGTCTGCCCTCAGGAGATACAATGCCAGGGAGTATGCACACTAAACAAACGCCCTATCGAAATCGGCCAGCTTGAGTGGTATCTACCACAAAGTGAAAAAGTGATTAATGCCGATGCTAATATCGAAACAGGCAATGTTGAAAACCCCTGGGCAAAAGCTGAAAAACCGCCTGTTGCAGTGGTCGGTTCCGGCCCCGCAGGCATGATTAACGCTTATCTATTGTCGAAACAGGGTTATCCGGTAACTGTATTCGAGGCATTCCATGAACTGGGTGGCGTATTACGCTACGGCATTCCCGAGTTCCGGCTGCCTAACGAACTTATCGACGATGTGGAAAAGAAAATTACTAACCTGGGCGGCAAGTTTGTGACCAACTTTATCGTCGGTAAAACCACTACGCTTGAAGCCCTGAAACGTGCCGGCTTCTGGAAGATTTTCATTGGTACCGGCGCTGGTCTACCCCGTTTTATGAATATACCGGGTGAGCATCTAAACGGCATCCTCTCAGCCAATGAATTTCTTACCCGTGTCAACCTGATGAAGGCTCACCTGGAAGACTATGAAACCCCACTGCCAGAAGTAAAAGGCAAACAGGTGATTGTCATCGGTGGTGGCAATACTGCGATGGACGCTGCCCGTACCGCAACTCGACTCGGCGGCAATGTCACCATCGTTTATCGTCGCACACAGGACGAGATGCCGGTACGTGTTGAAGAACTGCACCATGCCACAGAAGAAAACATCAAGCTAAAAGTATTACGCGCGCCCTGCGAGTTCATTGGCAACGACAAAAACCATTTTGTGAGCCATACGATTCTCGATGTGATGAAGCTGGGTGAGCCGGACGCATCTGGACGGCGCCGACCATTAACCACTGGCGAGACAGAAAAAATGCAGGTTGATCTTGTCATCATGGCACTTGGCAATACATCTAACCCCATCGTCAAAGATGCAGAACCCGAACTCAAAACCAGCAAATGGGGAACCATCGAGGTTCGCCCCGCTTCTCAGCAAACTTCAATGGACAATGTCTATACCGGTGGTGATGCCAACCGTGGCGGCTCCACTGCCATCAAGGCAGCAGGTGATGGCATGGCAGCGGCGAAACAAATAGCTGGTGATATTCCATTCTCAGCAAGCGAGATAAAATCGCTGGTAGCAAGTGCCGAAGCTTATAGCCAACAGGGACAGGCACCGCAGCGAATCCTGAAAAAAACAGAGCTGGCAAAAGGTGTCGTAGAACTCATGGTCTACGCACCACTGATCGCAAAAGCAGCACGTGCCGGGCAGTTTATACGCGTATTAGCCTGGCAGAAAGGTGAACTGATCCCGATGACACTGGCAGACTGGGATGCAGAACAGGGCAGCATCACGCTGGTTGTGCAGGGACTGGGCAGCAGCTCAATGAAAATCAACCAGATGCAAGTAGGTGATGCCTTTGCCGGTATTGCCGGCCCGCTTGGCCTGTGCAGCAAACTTCATCAATACGAAAAAAACCAGACCGTGGTGTTTACCGCTGGTGGTGTTGGCCTGCCACCGGTGTATCCAATCATGCGTGAGCACCTTCGTATGGGCAACCATGTCACCCTGATTTCAGGTTTTCGTAACAGGGAGATGATGTTCTGGGATGCGCCTGATGCTCGTGTCGGTTTATTGCAGAATGAGTATACTGATCTGCTGGATGTGATCTATACCACCAATGATGGCAGTTTTGGTATTAAGGACTTTGTTACCGGTCCACTTAAAGCGATGTTAGACAAAATGGAAAGCAATAATGGTCGCACTATTGGTGAAGTAGTAACAATCGGCCCACCGATGATGATGAAAGCCGTCAGTGACCTGACCAAACCCTATGGTGTAAAAACAGTAGCAAGCCTTAACTCTATAATGGTCGACGCAACCGGTATGTGCGGTGCATGCATGGTGCCGGTGAATATCAATGGCAAAATAGTACGAAAACATGCCTGCATCGATGGACCGGAGCTGGATGCTCATATTATCGACTGGGACAAGTTTCTACCAAGATTCCTGCAATACAAAAAACAGGAGAATGAAAGCAAGGTTCGACATGGTTTTACCTGATGTTTATCAGGCAAAATCGTAAATTAAACAGTAGTAAGACACCAAACTTTTATTTTTTAATATGAAACAGCTTGTTCTGTAATTTATAGTTTACAATCCAATAGATTATTTTTTTAGACAGCATAATGGGAGAAGATCATGGCAACAACAAAAAAGAAAACTAAAAAAATTGCGCTAAAACAAAACGCCAGCGTAAAAGTAATAAAAAAGAAAGCCGTAAAAAAGAAAGCTGTAAAAAAGAAAACCGTAAAAAAATCAGCCGCAAAAAAAACACAGTCTCAAAACATCAAAATTAAAGTCACTCATGAACAACGTCATAAAATGATCTGTGAAGCCGCCTATTATATTTCACTGGGCAAAACTTATGAAACCGTGGCTCCTACCGAAGACTGGTTACAGGCAGAAACAGCCATCGACCTGATCTGTACTGTGCATACAAAACCAGATTAAGACCTGACCACATAGATGTAGCACTGTTTTCAGACAATATCATGGTAGCTCAGCAGTAGTAGAACAGTATGTCCCAGTAAGAGATCAATCAAATGTGACCGACAATTAACTTACATGCTTATATAACTAAACCCCTGTTCCTGTAACTGCATAATGCCATCTATGCCAACGGCTACAATCTGGGCGTTATCAATAATATCTGCGTCAAGCCAATGCATACTTTTCATGGTATTGCCGCAAGCCTGAAAACGAACGCCATATTGCATAAGAGATTGAACCCTTTGTTGATGAAGATGAGAGATCGTCCGCCTGGGCCGTTTTGCAAGCAAATGAAGACCCGGTCCAAATGTGCTTATTACCAGTTCAATATCATCGCCATATTTGCGCAGCATCTCACTACAGGAAAAAAGGATGCTTTCAATATAATCATGATCCGCTTTATTTAATTGATAAACCAGTTTATGTGCAGAGCTGCCTTCAAAATGCGTATCTGTATGATGTGCATGGGCTTTATTCATAGCCAGGCTCATCGCGCCTAAACTTGCACCTCCCAGACCTAATAGTGATAAAAACTGGCGTCGTTTTGTTTTCTTTAATGTTGCCTTCATCATCATGACTCCTGAGGTAATAACTATTTAGCTGAACATTTGCTGATAAAGTTTCACACTCTCTGAACAACTTCAATATCGTTATTTTGTTTACCCGCCAACCACTCTACTAGCACCAGATAGCTTATAATTAAGTTTCCTACTTACCCGACACTAACACAGGTATCACTTTGTTTTCTGAACTATTACTCGATGAACCACTATTAAATGCACTTGAATTTCTCGGTTTTGGGGAAATGACAGAGGTACAGGCTGCCGCTATTCCACAGGCACTTGCAGGAAAAGACCTGATTGTTAATGCAAAAACAGGCAGCGGTAAAACGCTTGCCTTTGTTTTGCCCATGTTACAACAAATACTGGACAACCCACAAAGTGTGACCCAGGCTTTGATCCTGGCACCCACACGTGAATTATGTCGACAAATCAATAAACAATGCAGTTTGCTGGCACAATACACAGAAATCAAAATCGCTATAATAATTGGCGGAGTAGATCCTAAACACCAGCTAAAAGCATTGCAAACATATCCGGATATTATCGTGGCAACACCGGGACGTTTGTTAGAACACGTTAAACGCGACGTTATCGACCTTGATGCAATCAACATACTCGTGCTGGATGAAGCCGATCGAATGCTGGATATGGGCTTTAGTAACGAAGTGATAAGCATTGCAAGCCAGTGTAATGAAGAGTGTCAAACCATGCTTTACTCTGCCAGTTTTAATGAAAATAAATTTAAAGACCTGACTGATATTGTTTTATTTGATGCAATAAAAATTCTGGTAGATAGTGCCAGGGAAAACAATCAGAACATCATACAACAAAAAATGCTTGCCGATAATGACGAGCATAAACTGGACATTTGTTTTCATCTTCTAAATAAAGAAGAACAGCATATTAATTATAATAAAGCCATTGTATTCGCCAATAAAAAAGAAACAGTAAACCGAATTAGTGGCTGGTTGCAGTCAAAAAACATTGTATCAGCGGTTCTGCATAGTGATATCGAGCAGGATAAGCGCAACAATATGCTGAGAAAATTTAGAATTAATGACATCAATATTATTGTAGCAACCGATGTAGCTTCACGTGGACTTGATATTAACGATCTCGATTTAATTATTAATTTTGATGTGCCACGTAATGGCGAAGATTATATGCACCGCATAGGTCGCACAGGCAGAATGTTTGAAACTGGCGCATCCATTACCCTGGTTTCTTCCCAGGAATGGAACAAAATGATTGGCATTGAAAACTTTTTACAGGCTGAATGCAGAGAACTAAAAATAAAGTCCCTTGCTGGAAAATTTAAAGGACCGGAAAACAAAAAATCTTCCGGTAAAGCCTATGGCAAAAAAAGGAAGCAAACTAAAACCCTAAAAAAAGAAAACAAGGGAGAAGAAAAAAACAAAACAAAAAAACGCTTACGGAATAAAAAAAATATTGGTAAACGAAGAAAACCTGCTGATACTAATAAGAGTTCAGGTTCCACTTAGGCATGTTTAAAACTAGCATAGTAATCCCTGTCGTTTTTTTGATAATAGGTTTTATTTCTGCTTATGTCATTTTTGGTTTAGAAAAAAATAATAATACCCCTGTTACATCCATTAGTAGTAATGAGAAAATTACTGGACTATTTACCAACATAAATCCTTTTGCAGAAAAAAATGAAAAATCAGGATTTAATCATCCTGACTTCAGCAATACTGCAGAACAAAATCGCCTTGATTATTTAGAAGAAGAAATATCTCAGATTAAACAACAACTAAAAAATATTGAACAAACCTTAACATCCATCTCAGACACAGCATCCAATGTGCCGATAAATCCAGTCAGTATAAGCAGAAACCGTTTACCCTCTATACTGTCCATGCGTTTATATAACCTGGAAAACCTGATAAGAGGCGGCATTTCTTCTACCGTAGCCGAAGACATAATCCGTAGAAAAAACAGCATCGAATTAAAAAGACTTGAATTACAGGATCTGGCCAAAAGAGAAAACTACCTGAACACACAACCATATTTTGATGAGCTGGATAACATTAACCAGCAGGATGTCAGTTTAAGAGAAGAGCTAGGTGATGAAAGATATGATGAATATCTGTATGCCAGCAAACAAAATAATCGCGTCAGGGTTACATCCGTTATGCTTGGCTCTGCCGCAGAGCAATCAGGAATACAAAAAGGTGATGTGGTTTTAAGTTATGATAATAAACAGCTTTTTAGCTGGCAGGAGCTTAAAGATGCTACCACTGAAGGTCAGTTAGGAGAATTTATTTCTATCAACATAGTTAGAGAGGGTGAAATTTATAGCTTTACCGTACCACGTGGTCCACTGGGCATACAATTGGGGATGACACGATTAGCACCCTGATTTGTAGCTTCTCAATAACCCGTGGCATTTGTGTATTTTGAGACTGTCGGCAATGCCAGTAAGTTAAGCAGTAATATTCGTCATTCTGGCAGTTACCCGATAAAAAACTTCGAGGACATGCTTTTAGCGGGAATCTATCGGTCAGCCAGTCAGCCATTCCGGCATGTTACCCATCAGAATCACTGTTTTGTTGGTAACTCTGGATTGGACCAGCCCAATCGACTCAACTAAACCAGTTTTCTATCTTTAAATCAGCAAAATTCTGAAAGTCGTTAACATTTCGGGTGATCATAATCAGTCGATTACTTGCTGCTATAGCTGCAATTTGAGTATCAATAAATGCAGGGCTTAACCCCTCATTACTTAAACGAACCTGTTCTGCCGAATGCCAGTTTGCTGCTTTTTCATCATAGGATAAAATGGGCAAGGTATTGATAAAGCCATTCAGATACGATTCTAATTTATTGCGTAGTTTAGACGTGGGCAAACGTCTGCAACCAGTTAGTAGTTCATAATAAACAGGCGCAGGCAGTGCGATCTGGTACTGATATTGGGTGAGTTTTTTAATCACACGTGTATCTGGTGATTTTCTTGTTGGCTCAGACAGAATATTGGTATCCAGCAAATACAACAGGCTCATAGCGTAATATCACGCCCACTGGTTTTAGTTCGTAAGCCTTCAAATACAGCAGGATCAATATCCACCTGTTTATAGCTTTCATCATTTAAAAACCGTGTTAAAGTATCAGCAGGTGAAGTTTGTTTAGCACTAACTTTGTTAAATTCATCCGCAGAAAGTAATACCGCTACGAGTTTACCTCGGCGAGTAAGATGAACTGTTTGCCCTTCTTCTGCCTCATGCACGATGCGTGATAGGTTGTTTTTAGCTTCAGCGATGGAATAATGTTGCATAATAGCCTCCATGACTATTTATATAGCTAACTATTATACCATATAGCCATTATAGTGGCTATACTTATTAAAGAGGGAGGTTTGTCCGTTTATACACTCAACCGGTCAAGATAATTGTCGTCTGACCGGACAGGTTAATTGTCGCCTAACAAACACCAAGCTCTGAGGTTAATCGTCAAAAAAGGCCTGATCTACTACACCTGGTTTATTTCATCCGGATTGTTATTTCAAAAACAGACTCACCGTATTCCTGCCTGGATTGCCGCTTAATTTTCTCTCTAATGCTGGTAATAGAACCATCGTTTTCATCCAGCGATATTAACTGATCGCTGGCAAATACCCAGATAGCCTCGTTACCAAACGGTTTATTTATTATAAATCGGTAGCCATTTTCATATTCCGGAATGGTTAGAAAAAAACCTTTTAAGTAAAAATTTGAACTTTGATTTTTACTGGGTAATATCTGTACCAGGTTGTTTTCCGCATTGACATAAACCATATAAATAAAAGCATCACTGCCAAGACTTAGTAAGAACTGAATTTCATCCCCCTCGACAAACTGTTGCTGATAACCAAGGTGAGTTGTTAACTCCACAGGTATACTTTGCAGCCTGGAATCATCGGAAATTGCTGGTGAAGCTGAACAACCAAACAGGCAATAAAGCAATACGCTTAAAACAGTTTTTTTAATCATAATAATTTTTAATTAGCGTTGAAACCTTATATCATAACCACACATTATAACTGCTAGACAAACGAAAGGATCTTATCATGGTTACCTATTTATACTGGATTGCTATTATCGCTCTGGCATTCGGCTTGCTTTATTTTATCGGTTACAAAATAGAACAATGGAAAATCGCAGCCATTGCCTGTGCCAGCGTGTTATTTATCGGTTTTGTTGCTTATCACTTCCATTTTCAACAAATATTTGTCAAGCATTACGGTGGAGTGATGAGTGTAACGATTCCAGAGGGGGAGATGCATATCGCAGCAACCTGGAAAGACGATCATTTATGGATTGAAAATTACAACCCGGCCACCAATACCTGTCACTTCAGAGAATATTCACGCGGCAATTTATTACAGGGTAAGGTAACGATTAAAAACTGTAATCCATTATTGCCCACTGCTGCCACCATACCTGCTATTCAGCCTTGAAATATCTAATTAAAAAAATAGCCCCTGTCTGTTTATTATTCAGCTGCATCGTTCTATATCAAGCATCTTCAGTCTAAACTGAAAACAGCTATTGCAATTGAATATAAAAGTGATTTTAAATTTTCTGACTGGTTTGGTTCATCATCAAAGACTAATAAACCGTAGTTGTATCCACTACAAACAAACCGTGCCCACATCAGCAAAAAAATCACTGGCAGTCCGTTTGATACAGGGCTATGATAAGGCATATTCAATCACCCATTTGGAGAACATAAAGTAATGCAAGCTAAATATTTAACTTCTACCGTTGCAGCCATTGCAGTAATTGCTTTAAGCGGTACAGTCGCATACGCATTCACGTCACAGACAACAAATGCTGATGCCGATAATTCTGAGCATAAATGGATGCCAAAAGAGCCAGTTAGCACTTACTGGCAAGCACCTAACTTTAATTTCTCACAGCCTGAAAGACCCGCGCGTCCTGATTACACACCACCTAAACACATGCCGCCCATGATGCACAAACCGTATCGACCACCCGTCGCTTCACGTCCTGCACCAGCACATAGGCCATCTTATCCTGCAAACCCTGGTATGAAGCGTGCTGATATGAATCGACCTGGCATGAGTCGGCGCAACATGAGTCGGCGCAACATGATTCAGCAAAGCAGGAACTGCCCCAATATGAATTGCCCTAATATGAATCAACGGGGCATGAATCAACAAAGCATGAATCGTCCTGATGCAAACATGATGCCACCCATGCAGCATTCAAACAGAGGTTATCCACCACCACGTAGACCCTATTACGGTCCAGATAATCGTGCCTCAGCGTACAACATGCCAGGATACAACCCAAACCGTAATTATCGTGGCGATAGCCGCAGGAATAATAGCCGCTGGAATAAAAACAAATTCTGGGGAAGAAGCGGTCCAGGCACATGGATGAAC
>CAYQXD010000009.1:32743-35588 GCA_964421315.1 uncultured Thiotrichaceae bacterium
CCGCTGGAATAAAAACAAATTCTGGGGAAGAAGCGGTCCAGGCACATGGATGAACCCAGGCAAACGTAACTGGGAAAATAGCTGGGATGATATGATAAACTCACCAAGCCGCATGGGAACAATGCCTGGCGGCTGGACAGCACCAGAAGTGACTATGCCAAATCCTATCGATATGGGTGATCAGATGCAGGACAATCTCAAAGACCTGCCTGAGCAAATGAAAGACATGGATGTTGGTAATGATGTTACAAATTAAATAAAAAATACCAGCATATAAAAAAACCCTGCGTTGCAGGGTTTTTTTTGCCATTGCATTAACTGTTATTTTGTAACAGAGATTAATTTATTCACAAAGTCATGCAGACCGATATTAACTCAATATAAATCATATATTTACAATATAATATACAAGTAAATCATTATACAAATATAGCTTCTTAAATTTAGAGAACAGCTAAATAAATGTAATCTTTTCTAAAAAATTGTCTATCCTTTAATTATCCCGGAACACAATTTTAATAGAGTTACGCAAGCTATCGTAAATAAGCTTTATCTGCATTTTAAAATTTTACAGGGTGTTTAAACTGGTATTCATTAAATTTTAAAAAATTATATACATTTGCATGATTAGACATTCATTAACAAATAACACTTTGTTAAAAAAACAGGTTGAGCCTCTTTTTAAAGCTACTTTGTCCGGTGGTTTAGCGAATATATTTTCAGCATGCCTTATTTTCATCTTTTTCTATAACACCCCACACGAAAAACACGTAATCATTCTTAGTGTATGTATTACAGTTCTATCTATCATACGAATATTTATTTCAGAACACTATTTAAAAAACAAAAATAATAAACTAACAGCATATATTTATTCACATGTATTTTTAACATGTTTGACGGGTATTGCCTGGGCTGGTTTAGCTTAC
This sequence comes from uncultured Thiotrichaceae bacterium, assembly GCA_964421315.1. Lineage (GTDB taxonomy): Bacteria > Pseudomonadota > Gammaproteobacteria > SZUA-229 > SZUA-229. The sequence continues at coordinate 33,673 of CAYQXD010000009.1, forward strand.
ATACAACTAAACGTTGAGGATGATTCGTTAAGAAGCCTGGTTTTTTTAATTATTTTTGGTCTTATTGCCGGTAGCATTGCAACGCTATCAAGCCTAAATCTTGCATACCTGGCGTACATGATGCCGCAGTCAATAGCTATCTTTTATGTTTTTTTAAATCTAGATACTGAATACAACCTGTACATGGGAGGTGCTTTTGCTATTTACACAGCATTTATGATTGCAACCAGCATTAATTTTAATCGACGCTTTATAAATGAATTAGAACTTCGATTTAAAAATAAAACATTAATTTTTGATTTAAATGAAGAAGTCATTCACAGGGAACAGGCACAAATTGAGCTTGAAAAAAATCAACGTGAACTGGAAATAAAAGTTGAAGCAAGAACCAAAGACCTGGTTGAAATTAATTCCAGCCTGAAAAACGTTATTGAAAAAAAAGAGCTGGCAGAAAACAGTTTGCAACATCTTGCCTATCACGATGAACTTACCGGTTTGCCTAACAGAAATCTATTAGTTGATCGAATTACACAATCAATTAAAACCTCATCAAGAAACAATCAACAAATGGCGATATTGTTTCTTGATCTCGATCGTTTTAAAAACATCAATGACAGTTTAGGCCATACAATCGGTGATGAATTGTTACAGGTAGTAGCCTCCCGCTTATACACTACTTTACGAAGCCACGACACTATCTCACGCAATGGTGGTGATGAATTCGTCATTGTTCTCGAACGTTTAAAAAACAGTAATAAAGCCATACACGTTGCGAAAAAAATCATTACCTGCTTAAAAGAAACATTTGAAATTCATTCACATAAAATTCATATCGGTGCAAGCATTGGCATAAGCCTCTACCCCAATGATGGTGATACGCCCTTAATCTTATTACGTAATGCTGATACAGCAATGTACCGTGCGAAACAAAGTGGTGGTAACCAACTGCAGTTCTACGATGAAAGCATGTCCGATCAATTACGTGATCGACTTGAGTTAGAAAACGAATTACATAGTGCGCTTGATGAAAAAGAATTTTACATGATGTATCAGCCGCAGATAAATTGTGTCACCGGTGCTACTACAGGATTTGAATCACTTATTCGTTGGAATAATGCAAAGTGTGGAGAAATCTCACCTACACGGTTTGTCCCTTTACTTGAAGAAACAGGGTTGATCTATTCTGTTGGTGAATGGGTTGTTAGTCAGGTTATAAAATTTGTCAGCTTGCATAACGATGAAAATATTCGTTTTTCAATTAACCTGTCTGCCTTACAGTGCAATGATTTAAGCTTTGTCGATTACGTTAAAAAGGAAATACATCAAAGTCGCATAAAATCTTCACAAATCGAATTTGAAATTACCGAAACGCTATTAGTCAAAGATTTTGAAAAAACAAAATTATTCCTCGATGGATTACATTCTATTGGTTGCGCCATAGCACTTGATGACTTTGGTACAGGCCATACATCAATGAGTTACCTGGCTCGTTTACCAATTGATATTATCAAGATTGATAAATCATTAATTCATAATATTAATGAAAGCAGCAATCTGCAAAGCATTGTTAGAGCAATCGTTACCATGAGTAAAAGCCTGGGCATGAAAAATATATTTGAAGGTGTTGAAACCAATGCCGAGCTGGCAGAAATAAAAAAAATGAATGGGGAGATAATTCAGGGGTTTTTATTCAGTAAAGCACTAAAGACAGACGATGCAGTTGAGTGGTTAAACATGGAAGGAAAATCAAGCAAGCTTAGATATATTAGCTCAGATTTAAGCTGACCAATCGCGTCAGATTTACTCATTGATCGAATGGCTGAGTTCGGTCAGAAGCGGGCATTCAAAATCAAAAGCAATAGTCCGCGAAGAACGCAAAAGACGCGAAAAAAGAAAAAACAATAATAAGTTTACAG
>CAYQXD010000010.1:0-20198 GCA_964421315.1 uncultured Thiotrichaceae bacterium
AAATTGTCAGAATTGACAGAATTAGTGTGTAGTGCTTTTGCGGAAGTCAGGAATACATGCTGAAAAATTGTACTTCTGGTAATCTTTGTACTGACTCAAGCATTATTTCAGTCGCTGATTACATGGAACCCATGGCAAACAGCATCGGCTACCTCAAAGCCGACAATACCGATCCCAGCAATATCGGTACCGGAGAACGCTTCGGTGGCAGTGTCAGCTTTAGTAGAGACGGCAACACACTGGCTGTAGGGGCTTATTTTGAGAATACGACAGATGAACAATCCGGTGCGGTGTATGTATTTACACGCACTGGTGCAAGCTGGAGTCAACAGGCTTTCCTCAAGGCCAGCAATATCGGAGACGGTGACAGGTTCGGCTGGTCGGTTAGCCTGAGTCTGGACGGCGATACTTTGGCGGTGGGAGCTAGAGCTGAGGATGGTGACGTTAACAGTGACGGTTCTACTGGTGGTTCTAATAACAATGAACCCAATGCCGGTGCGGTGTATGTGTTCACGCGCACTGGTGGTACGAACTGGAATCAGACAGCCTATATCAAGGCTGATAATGCCGGGTCAGGTGTAGCCGTAGTAGGTTTGCCTAACTCAGGCGTTGGTGACCTGTTTGGTCAGAGTGTCAGCCTTAGTGATGGTGGTACTATATTGGTGGTATCTGCCAGGTTAGAGGACAGCGATGTCGTCGGCACTACTGGTGCCACAGGTTCGGCTGATGACTTATTAGCAGATTCTGGCGCAGTGTATGTGTTTACGCACAATGGTACAAGCTGGGATCAGACGGCCTATATCAAGGCAAGTAACCCGGGCGCAGGTGACCGCTTTGGACAGAGTATCAGTATTAGTGGAGATGGCGATATTCTGGCGGTAAGTGCTTATAGGGAAGACAGTGATGACACCAGTGTTAACGATGCCACACATACTGATGTTACGCAAGAAGAAGAAACTGGCGCGGTATATACGTTCACTCGTAATGTTACAACAGGTGAATGGACTCAGCAGGCCTATATCAAGGCCAGTAATACCGATAAGAATGATAAATTCGGCCTTAGCCTTAGCAAAGATGGTCTAACCCTTGCGGTAGGGGCTGAGCGGGAGGCGAGCAGTGCTGACGGCATTGGTGGTAATCAATCACTCGATGACTTAGCAAATGCCGGTGCAGCATATGTGTTCAGCTCCACTGATGGAACCGATTGGACTCAGCAGGCCTATATCAAAGCCAGTAACCCTGGTAATGGTGACGAGTTCGGGCGTGCTATTAGCTTGAGCGCAGATGGTAATACGTTGGCAGTAGGTGCGCGTTATGAAGATGAGGATACTGTTGGTATTAGTAATACTGGTGGTCTCAATGATATGGCAACAAGGTCCGGTGCAGTGTACACGTACACTCGTAGCGTAACTACCTGGAGTTCACAAGCTTATGTCAAGGCAAATAATACCGATGACGCTGACGAATTCGGCTGGTCTGTTGGTTTGACTGTAAACGCTGACGGCTTGCAGACCCTGGCAGTGGGTGCCAGGATGGAGGATAGCAATGCCCAGGGTATCGGTGGCGATCAGACGAATAACGACACATCAGAAGCCGGTGCGGTGTATTTGTATTAATTTCCGGGGGTAGCAGGAGCAGGGAAGCTTTGGTTAAACCCAGGTGTTTTAGCTTTGTTGAAAACGCCTACATCTTGTTTGAAGGTGTGGGCGTTTTTTTCGTCTAATTACCTGAACATAGGGAGGGGCTAGTTGCCTGGCTGTTAAGATCTCTCACAAAAAACGTTCGAGATGACAGTGTGGCTTCGTTCGAGATGACAGGCTTCTGGAGCGTTCGAGATGACAGTTCGTTGGGGTGAGGCACGAACACCAACAAATACCGTTGCCGTAATGCCAATGCTAGGCGCATGATGACAAAGTGCACACTCTGTGTTACTGTTCAGAGATGAAAGTGTATACATGGAATTCAGAAAAAAATGAAATACTCAAAAAAAATCGGGATATCTCATTTGAACAAATAGTACTTAATATTCAGCTAGGAAATGAAGTCGATATTTACGATCATCCAAATACTCAACGCTATCCAGATCAAAAAATATCTGTTGTATTAATTGAAAGCTATGCGTATCTCGTGCCTTTTATTGAAAATAAGGAGGAGATTTTTCTTAAAACAATTATTCCCAGCAGAAAAGCAACGAAGCAATATGTAGGTGACTCCAATGAATAAGATTGATTCAGAAGAAAAAGAAATTCTTGAAGCGTTTGAATCCGGTAAGCTGAAAAAATCTAAGAATATTAAAAAACAAATTGAGCAACACAAGGCGGTTGCTAAAGCAACCTTTAAAAAGGATGCGCGTATTAACATTCGCCTGTCATCCAGGGATCTTCGTTCATTGCAGGCAAAAGCACTAATGGAAGGTATGCCATACCAAACACTCGTATCCAGTGTTTTGCATAAGTTTTTAGATGGGCAGCTAGTGGATAAATTAGCTAATAAGTAGCTTGGTAGTTCTGAAGGCGCATAACATGTTTTTTGCTCACATCAGTAGAGTTGCTGAAGTACAGTTTGTTGGGGTTCGTGCCTCACCCCAATCTACATGCTGCACGAATAGCAAGATCTCTCACAAAAAGACGTTCGAGATGACAGCTTTATATAGTCTGCCTTAACCCATCCGGTTTCCATGCAGGTGCGATAACACTGGGCATATCGGAGCGATTAAGCAATCTGGCGGGGGATAAGACGAATTCACCATAGCGTTCATTAATATTGTCCATTACTTTATTTAACTGCTGGCGCATCTGCTTATCTGTTTGAGTGTTAAACATGTCCATTTGCATGTTGGCAGGACGTGGGTCGAGTGCGGTGATTTGAACCTGGTGAATGCCTTCGCCTGACCAGTGTAAATCTAGCACGTAACAACACAGCTGATAAATTTGTTGCTGGTCGTTACTGAATTCAGCCAGGCGGCTTTTGCTGCCTATCCAGCCATTATTGCAACGTAAACCTATCCAGAATGTTTTTGCCTGCATATCAAAGCGGCGCATGCGGCTGCCAACTTTGCTGCTCATGTGCTGTAAATAGGTGAGCAGAGTGTTGCGGTCGCGGGTATTGGGCGGTAATACTTTACCGTGGCCGATGGATTTGGCGGCGGCGATATCAGGGTGCAAGGGGTCGGGGTCTGCGCCCTGGCACATATACCAGATACGTCGGCCGAGGTTGCCAAAACGTCGTGCCAGGACGCTGATCGGTAGCTTTTCCATATCACCACAATAATGCACACCGTATGAGTTAAGAAAGTTGCCGATGCCTTTGCCAATGCCGCAGAGTTCGGTTACCGGCACATGCTGCAAGGTGGCTTTTGCCTGCCACGGCGGTATTACGGTAAAACCGTCTGGTTTGTTGAGTTTGGCAGCATATTTTGCGGTGGTTTTGTCACCGCTTAAACCCAGTGAGCATAATAAACCGGAGGCACGATACACCTCCTGTTTGAGTTTATGTGCCGCCTGTTCTGGCGAGCCATAAAGTTTCTGACAGGAGGTGAGATCAATAAAGGCTTCATCAACAGAAAATACTTCAATGTCGGGGCAGACGTTAACCAGGGAGTGCATGATGTTGTGTGAGACTTTGGCATAAACTTTGGGGCGTGTCGGGCGCTGGATTAAATCCGGACACAGTTGCCGTGCTTCTTTTAGCCGCATACCGGTGCGAATACCAAACGCACGTGCTTCATAAGAGCAGGTGATAATGCAGCTACCACGCATGCCGTTGGTGATGGCAACAGGCTGACCGAGCAATGAGGAAAAATCACGTTGTTCGACGGAAGCAAAAAAAGCATTCATATCGAGCAGGGCGATGGCGCGTTGCCAGTGGTTGTTGGTCATTTTAAAGTTGTTAGACGTTATTTTCATCTAGATCATTCCTGATGCCATCCTGAGTATTCCCCACTGTCATCTCGGGCATTTCCTATTGTCATCTCGACCAATTCTTACTGTCATCTCGACCAGAGGGAGAGATCTTGTTGTTCGGATGTTAAGATCTCTCACAAAAAGACGTTCGAGATGACAGTGTTGTTTTGCTCGAGATGACAGTGTTGTTTTGCTCGAGATGACAGTGTTGTTTTGTTCGGGATGGCGGTGGCATGTTTGGTGGGTTTGTTACCACTGTTTGCTTAAGTCTTCCCATGTTTTATTCGTGCTTTCAACGAGATTGTTTTTCTTTTCTCTACGCCATTTTTTTATTTCTTTTTCGCGTGTTATTGCTGATTGAATATCGTTAGTTTGTTCAAAAAAAACCAGCTTGTTAATATTGTATTTTTCTGTGAAACCTTTTATTAATTTGTTTTTATGCTCGTAAAGTCTACGTTCCAGGTTGTTGGTTATGCCGATGTATAAAATGTTATTGTTCCAGTTGCTTATTAAGTAAACGTAATAGGTTTTGTTCATTTTTTTAAGTCCTTTTTTATTGGTTGTACGTAAGATTTCTCACAAAAAACGTTCGAGATGACAGGAGTACAAAAAACGTTCGAGATGACAGGAGTACAAAAAACGTTCGAGATGACAACCTGCTAATTTTCTGTCATCTCGACCATCGGGAGAGATCTTAAAGCTTCAATATTTCCGCATCTGTCCAATCAATACCCCCTGAATTCGAACCCGACTGGCTTCATACACCATTTCCTGCATGTCTTTATTGGCGGGAATGAGTTTGATGTAACGTCCCCGGTGACTGCGTTTAAATTTTTTTAATGTGGTCTCAGTTTCGTCTATCAGTGCCACTACAATATCGCCATCGTTGGCGGTTTCGCAAAAGCGGATGATGACGGTATCGCCGTCCATAATGCCGGCCTCAATCATGGAGTCACCTTGTACCCGCACGGCAAAATTGTTGTTACCAAAAAAATCCCGCAGGTCTATTTGATCTTCACCGGGAATCGCTTCGATGGGTTTGCCGGCAGCGATTTTACCCAGTAGAGGCAGAATGGACTCATCGTGGTGCACATTGGTTTTGAGTAAACGAATACCCCGGTGTTTACCGCTGTGGGTTTTGATAAACCCGGCATCGACCAGTGCCTGTACATAACGGTGGGCTACACTGCGCGAATTGATACCGATGCCTTCGGCAATTTCCTGTAATTTGGGCGGCACGATGTGTACGGCGATATAATGCTGAATGAAATCCAGTGTTTGCCGTTGTTTGTCGGTCAGTTGTTTCTTGTCGGGCACTTTGTTCTCAAAATGTTCTCATTTAAGGCTATTTTAAGTGAGGTGCTGATATTTAATCAAGGGGTATTTTTGTTTTTATGGTTGCTGTGGTTTCAATGTTCCAGCAGTTCTGCTTCCATCGACAAATATACCTGATAAGCATTAATGCGGTTGCCAGCATCAAATGCAGGCAGATCCTTAAATTTTGACCAGTCTGCGTTAGCGTAAACCTCATCAAATGGGGTGAAGTCTTCAATGCCTGCGCCCATTACCTGTCGTAAATGTGCAAGATAGCTGCGGGTTAATGAAATGGTGTTTTTAGGGTTGTGTGAAGCGGATCCGTGGCCAGGAACCAGTGCGGTGAGGCCTTCGGTTTCAAGTTTGGTTAATGTTTCCAGCCATTTTTTTGAATCGGCGTTGCCAACAAAAGGAAGTCGTCCTTCAAAAATAATATCACCTGAAAATAAAACTTTATCGGGTTCAACCAACATGGTCAGGTCGCCATCGGAGTGAGCTTTGCCCATAAAGTTAAGGGTAAAGCTTATCTCGCCCAGCGTGAAGCTGGTTGACTTTGACACTGTGGTATCGGGTAAAACCAGATGGGTATCTTCATTTACCCACGGTTCCAGTGAGAACTGGCGTTCTTCCAGGCGTTCTTTTGCGGTTTCTGACTGAATATATTTTTGTGCGCCGTAGGGGGCGATGATTTCAGCGCCCAGTTCTTCAAATACCTGTAAGCCATAGATGTGGTCGGCATGAAAGTGGCTGACGACCACTTTTTTGATGGGCTGATCGGTAATGGTTCTGATTTTTTGCAGCAGTTTATAAGCCAGTGACGGTGTACCTAAAGCGTCAAAGATGACCACGCCATCGCTGGTGATGACAAAACCAGCATTGGAGATAAAACCCTCGTTGTCGGTGGCGATGCCGGGTATGCCTTCTACATAATAGACATGTTCGGAAACCTTTTTGATTTCCATGTCGACCGATGTGGCTGCGTATTTCGGCGTAGCAGCAGATGCCTGAGAAATAAAAGCCAGTATAAAAACAATAAGTATAAAAACAAGCGGTGATTTATTGCATATAAGCATGAGCTTCCTCGTATTGTAGACGAATGATTTCGGCATCACCCATGGGCACCATTTCAACAAAACCGTGAATATCTTCTGGCGCAAAACCCTGACTCTGAGCGGCGATTTTACACATTTTAATGGTCAACGCTTCACTTGCTACCAGGCTTTGCGCGCGCTGCATTAATGCCTTGTACTTTTGGTAATTTTTAATCGCAAAAAAACTCAGCTCTTTGCCGTGGAAGACCAGTACAATGGACTGATCAAATGGATCGGCACCGGTGATAGTGCTCAAATAACTGGCACGGTCTAACACGCTTTCAACAGCTCCCACCGTTTTTACGTGTACATCATAAACGACTTTTTGTGGCTGATATTCAGTTGTCGTTACTTTTGCACCCCCCCAGGGTGAGGATGAATTGGCCGCAGCTGCCTGTGTACTGATAAACAGGCTAAGGTAGAAAAGTAGATGAAACAGTGATTTTGACATGTCAGCTCCCCTGGTAGAATTACATTACATTAATATAATAGACGAGCGAATAACAGAGACTATTCAAATATTTTTAGCGGGGAATTAAAAAAGCAGCGTGAGTAACCAGCTCACGCTGCTGGCTAACCTCCAGGAGGAGAGGGTTAGCGAGGCATAATCGCAGGAACTATGAAAACCTACGATGGAGTTATATTAATGCTAGTCGATTTTTTTCTACTTGATTCACGTCAATTAATTGCATGTTTGTCTGTTTTTTACGATTGCTGTTCTATCAGTTGTTCTTTTTGTGTTTTTTTAAGGTTCTTATCACGTATTCACGCTTGCTGGCTGCAGAACGTGAGGGTGACTGCTCCAGATAAACCAGAGTTACCGGTCGTCTGCCATGCGTGTATTTGGCACCCTTTTTATTTGTACCGCTACTCATGCCGCTATTTATGCCGTTATGCTGATCCACGCGTCTATTTATATCCGTGGTTATGCCGGTGTACAGACTGTTATCAGCACAACGCAGGATGTAAACAAACCAGGCTAAGGTTTTGTCGCGGTCGTCGGTTATGGACATTGGTCTCGACAAAAGCCTGAATATCAGATGTCATCAAGCTGGCGCATAGATGCAGGCAGCAGTTTCATGTCTACCAGGGCAGTGACAAAAGCTTTGCCAAATGTGGCTTCATCTTCGTAGACTAGCTTGTAGTATTGTATTTTCATGGTTAGCGCGCTGCCAAATATGATCGATATAAAGGTTAGTATCGAACCCAGTGCCAATGTTGACATGCCGGTAATGCCCTGGCCGATAGTACAGCCGAGCGCTAATACACCGCCAAAACCCATCAAAATGGCACCAATGGCATGGTTCACAAAATCCTTGAAATCAACAAACCATTCAATGCGAAATGAACGGCTGACAAGTGACCAAAGGAATGAACCTAGAATAACCCCGAATACAGAAATCAGACCAAAGGTTAATAAACTTGAGTCAAGATTGCCTTTGATGTAGCCATAAGTCTGACCAATCGGGTTGATAAAAGTGAATGATTGTGCGCTCAGTGTACGACCGGTTGCCGGTTTGCCTTCTTCATCCTCTGCCAGCATGTCCCACTCCGAATAATACTCAGACAGCGAATACTGTTCGTCTTCAGCAAGAATGCTTATATTGCTACTGGTATACCAGGTGCTAATAATCACCAGGCCGATAATTAAACCGCCAGCAATATTGTCTTTGCTAGTGCGAAAATCTGCCGCTTTAAAAACATAAAACAGCATGGCAGATGCAAATATAATACCAATAATGAAGCGCAGAGTCTGCGTGTTTTCACTATTAATCAGATTGCTAATTATTGCACCTATATCCTGGTTGCTGTCTAAAGACACCGCTAAAGGATTAACCCAGTCATAAAATAAAACGCTATATAAGGTTTTATCACTATTAGGGAAAGGGTTAGTCATGTAATAGGCAATCAGGGCAATAATGAAAAAGACGAAAATGGACTTAATATTGCCTCCACCAATACGTATCAGTGTTTTATTGCCGCAGCCACTAGCAAAGGTCATGCCGATGCCAAATAAAAACCCGCCAAGAATGTTTTCTACAAAGATAAGTTGAGAGCCGCGATAGCCGGGAAAGGTTTCGGTAATATTTACCAGTGCCATGTATTCAAAAAGGCTAACACCGAGAATAGCAACGGCGATAGCCAGTATCCAGGCTCTGAAGCGGCTATAATCGCCGATATTGACCATGTCGGAAACCGCGCCCATGGTGCAGAAATTGGTTTTATTGACGATAACGCCGAGAATGACAGCGATAACAAAGGTTGACCATAAAAAGAAGGAAAGGCTGTCAGCAAAAGATTCAAATATCATATATTACCTGTTTGGTTTGTAACTTCTCAATAAGCCGTGGCAGAACATGCTCTTGATACGCGCCGTAAATACATCCCTGTAGGCATTATGTCCATGGATGGGCGGCCATGATCGTATTATGGCGCAAGGAGCCACGGATGGCGGTGCGATGACGGTAGCATCCGTGCTACCGACAGTCTAAAGAGCATGTTCTGCCACGGCTTATTGAGAAGTTACTTTGGTTAGAAGGCTGTCTGAAAACTCCAATTTTTCAGATTATACGTGATACATAAATAAACGGAAGTTTTTTTTGGTACCCGGTCTATTTAGATTATTTGAGGTACAGTGGTTTTAATGCAGACGCTTGCTGGTGTGGTTTCTTGTTTATTAACGACAGCTCATTTTTAAATACGGTTAATAGTTTCATGCCATTCCACGAAGGTTTTTCAGGGCTGTAAAGAGCTTGATTTAACTGGCGAATCTGCTGGCTTAGCTTGTTTGAACACTGCTGGCTAATCTGCGTCAAGTTATTGAGTTGTTTGTTGTTATAGTTGAGCTGTGCCCATGTTATCAGTGCGGTTCTGGTTTTTCCTGGATCGTTTTTTTTCGCATTTTTTATAACGGTATTTGTGGCTGCTGTAATGGAGTGTTTTGTCTGGTTATTGTCCTTTTTGTCGCCTGTTTTTGACTTTTTAAATAAAAGAATAAGCGTGACTAACCAGGCGAAAGCAAATAACGCAGTTAAGCCTTTCCAGTAATTATGGCTGCCGGAAACTATTGTAACTGGCAGTGCTGTTTTGTTATCTGTTGGTGTGTTTTCGTTTAGCGGTATTTTATTGGTCGCGGTGGGTGATGTGGTAGCAATGTTGGTGGTGCTGTCTGCATTGATGTCCGCTATGGCGGTGATAATAGTTTCTGGAAGGGTGGCGAATGCTTTTTTATTGGTTTTTGTATTCCACCATTGCAGCTTTATTTCCGGCAGTGTATAAGTACCCGCGCGGGCAGGAATCAGTGCAACTTTAATCTGTTTGTAACCGGTAATGCCGGTGTTGCTTTGTTTGTCTTCTATAATGGGCTTATCTGCATATTGTTTTAAACCCTTAATGTCCTCAAATTGAAGGTCAGGCAGTTGCACACCTGTTAAACCTTCTGCTGCAATCAGAATGGTGCGGGTAACCGGTTCACCTGCTTTAATGTTTTGAATGTCATTTGACCATTCGTCAATTAATTGCACGTCGCTGGCAGGCAGCCAGTTTTGTAAATTAATGGTTTTAGGTGCAGCTTTAACCGTGATTTCAATGGCCTTGTTGCGCAGGCGTTTTAACTGTCCGCTGAGTCGAAACTGATCAAAGATAGTGCGGGGCTGGGTGGCATTAATGCGGCCTTCAAAAGTAACGGGTTTAATTATTAAAGTGCCACTTTTTTGCGGAAAGATGGCATAAACACGTTCAATCACTTCATAACGAATGCCCTGGCGTGTGGTCTGGTACTGGTCTTCACTTATTTTGTGGATAATGGCGTCAGCATCACTGGTTTGCGGTTCAGATAAAGAAGCGCCGATGATGTTGACAGTGCGAAGTAGTCTAACTGTGTAAATAAATTGTGATTGTATCCAGCCAATTTTTTTATCAATTGTACCTTCAAGAAATATTTTTGCCGGGATGGTCGCCTGCTGTTTTTGCTTTGGTGAGGAACCTCGGGGTGAACTGCCATCGGTTACGGTTAGCTGTATTGCCGGGCTGATGTCTTTGCCGAAGTTGATGGCAGGGATAGTGAAGCGGCCGGTGCCTTTGGCAAAAAGAGTCAGTTGCCAGGTTTTTTTCAGGCTCCAGTTACCATTGATAGAGCGCATATTGGTGCTCTGGCTACTGCTTAGTACATCAAAGTCTTTATAAATAGGGGAAAAATCTGGGTCATCATCGACACTGCTGTCTGCCTCATAAACCAAATGAAAGGTACTGTCCATAGCAACCGGGTTGCGGCTGGTTTTTACGGTGATGTTGGCCGCCTGCGCGGCAGATGTCATCAACGTGAAAATAAACAGCAGGCTGCAACAATGCAGCAGTGCGGTGAGGTTACGGTTTTGTTTTGTTTCCTTGTGTTGTTTTATTACCATGGTTCGTTGCTATCGTTTTGGTTTGGGTTATTCTGGTACTGGTAGTAAAACTTGCGTCTTAATAGACCACCGGGATCATCAGGAATTCTTTTTAACCATTGTTCGGTGGCCCTTTCTTCTTCAGTGATAGAGGCATCTTCGCTGATGGAAGCTTCTAGTGGATTAACTTCAATCTCCAGTGGTTTGTCTGTAGCGTTATTATTTTCCGGTTTTTTGTTTTCTATGGTTTCAGCTTTGTTCTGTTGTTGTTTTTGATCATTATTTTGATTTTTCTGATTCTGTTGGTATTTTTTTAGTTCTTCCTGCTGCTTTTTTTCTTCGGTTTCGGCATCACGTTGTTTTAGCTGTTCGTTTTCTGCCTGCTGTTTTTGCTTCACGTCAGCGGCAGATTGTGCTTTGTTTTGTGACTGCTCACCGGCCTGTTCCTGTGATGCATCCTGCTCTGAGCTATCACTGTTATCGGAACTTTGCGGGTTGTTTTTATTGATTTTATTGTCTTTTTTCTGTTGCTGGTTTTTGTCTGACGACTGCTGCTGTGACTCGCCAGACTCAGACGAATCCTGTTTAGCCGCTTCCTGTTGCTGTTTTTTTAATGATGCTTTAACCTGCTCGCGGTTGTAGTTGGCATCGTTATGGTTTTTATCAATTTCCAGTGCTTTATCATAGGCTTTGATGGCATCTTCGTATTTTTCCAGTTTGGCTAATGCATTGCCTTTGTTGTAGTAGCTATTGCTGCTGGTATTGTTTTTCAGTGCCTGGTCATAAGCTTTAATGGCAGTTTCATAATCACCTTTTCGGTAATAGGCACTGGCTTTCCATTCGGGGTGAACGAAGTGCCGCGCAGCATTTTCGTGATCGTCAGCATTAAAGGCTTTCATGGCTTTTTGGTCAGGGCTAAGCCAGAGGTATTTTTTATCGGCTATTGCACCAGTCAGCCATCCGGGTTCGCTGGATTCAGCGTGTGCCTGTGGTGGCAGCGGTAAAACAAAAATCAGCAAAATCGCAAGCCAGCCTTTTCTTGCCCACAGTGCAGCAAAAAATAATAAGGGCAGCAATAACCAGTGGCCTTCTTCCTGCCAGATATCGGCGCTGGACTCTTTAGTTTTGCCCTGACTGATTTTTGAGGACTGAAATAAAGCAACCAGGGTATTAGTATCACTGTCGTCTGCCTGCAATGAAACATATAAGCCACCACCGCGCAGTGCGTAACCTTGTAGTTTGGCAGACTGTAATTTAGGCACGATGATGGCACCGTTGCTGTCCTGTAAAAAACCGCCGCCGGATGCCTGTGGCAGCGGAATGGGTGCGCCCTGTTTTGTGCCGATGCCAAAAATCGATAGCCGATGTCCCTGTGAGGTAACTTTTTCAATGGCATGTTCTTCGCTCTGGCGAATGTCATCGGTAATGACCAGAATGTCGCCTTTGAGAACGCCAGCCTGGGTGAGCAGTGAAAAGGCTTTGGCAAGGGCGGCAGATAAATTACTACCCTGCGCCGGCATCATTTCGGTTTCCAGTGCAGGCACCAGATTGGCAATGGTGGTATTGTCATCGGTGAGCGGGGTAACGGCAAAAGCCTGTGCTGCGAAAACGATGAGTGCGGTTTGCCCGTTGTCTCTTGTTTCCAGCAGATCCAGCAGCTCAAGTTTGGCGCGGGATAAACGTGAGGGTTTTATATCCGTGGCATTCATCGACTGTGATAAATCCAGTAATACGATAAGTGCAGATTGTTCACTATAAACCGGTTGCGCTAGTTTTTTATAAACCGGGCCGGCGAGTGCGGTGATGCACAGGCTGGCAGAAATAAAAATCAGCGGCAATGGATAACGACGTTGTTTCCCTGTGTTTTTTGTTAATACAAAAGGGGCTAGTTGCGGGTCGACAATGCCATTCCAGTTTTTATTGCTGGTGGTTTTTTTGTGCATCAGTAATAAAAATAAAAACAGGGGAATAAAGGCATAAAACCAGTCTGCACGGATAAAGTGCAGTTTGTCTATTATCTGTGGTACTTCATTGATTAATGCCTGCATTATCTCATTCATGGTGTTTTATTTTTTGTTGAATGAGATAATGCTTGCCTGAAGCTACTAGCGAAGTGTGGGCTATATAAAAACACAGCAAGCGTCGCTGCAAAGATAAAACTTGCCGCTAACGGAATATAAAACAGCGCTTTTATAGGTCGATAGCTTTTCACATCTTTTTCTACCGGTTCAAGCTCATCGAGTAGTTGATAAATTTCGACTAAATCAGCGGTATTGTAAGCGCGAAAATACTTGCCGCCGGTCAGGTCGGCGACACGCTGCAAGGTGGCATCGTCCACTTCTCTTGAGCCGCGACTTGCCACCCCGATTGTGTATATTTTCAGGCCTTTTTTAGCGGCAATTTCAGCGGCTTTCAGCGGTGTAAGTTCGCCGCGATTATTAATGCCGTCAGTTAATAAAATTAATACCTGTTCTTCGCTGATTTTTTTTCTGCTTTTGTCTGTTGCTGAATTTTTCTTTGGCTCTATGTGATTTGTACTGCGGTGTGCGGATAATCGTTTTACAGCGAGACCAATGGCATCACCAATAGCCGTGGCCTGACCGGCAAGACCGGTAAAGGCTTCATGTAGCAGAATATTCACCGTGGTGCGGTCAAAGGTTAATGGTGCCTGCACATAGGCCTGATCGGCAAAGATGATCAGCCCGATGCGATCACCTATACGCCTTTCAATAAAGGCACTGGCTACTGCTTTGGTTGCGGTAATGCGTGAGATTGAGCCTAAGTTATGCCGTATCGGTTGTTCCATACTTTTGGAAAAGTCGATGGCCAGCATTAAATCGCGTCCACTCACCGGTAACTCGATTGCATCGCCGGTCCATTGTGGTCGGCTGGCGGCAATCACCAGGCACAGCCAGGCGAGGGTGTATAGCAGTAATTGCCAGCGTGAAGTTTTATTGATAACAGCATCGCTTTTCAGTGCCCCGTAATCAGCTAAATGGGGTACGTACAGTGCGGCATCATTGTTTTGTCTGGCACGTGGCAGCAACGCGCGTAACAGATAGGGCAGTGGCAAAATGGCAAACACCCATGGCCAGAAAAATGAAATCATGATGCTGCTGACCGGTTTTTTGTGTGGGCTGACAGCAACCAGGACTGGCACAGCTGGATTAAGTTTTGTACATCATAATTCAGATGGCTGTTATCTGCCATATAAGGTGCGCTGAGTAAGACTTTGCCTACATCACTCTGGAATTTTTTGGTTGCCGATTTGGTGCTGGTTTTATCCAGCCAGTCCAGCCATTCGTCACCGGTTAAACCGGCGATGTTTTTGGCAGGATAATAACTAATGCTGGCGCGGCGTAATAAAACAGACAATGCCTGCGCCAGTGCCACTTCATTCTGTGTTTGTTGGTAGTGTTGTTTAATGTGCTCAAACTCGGCTTTTATGTCACGTTTGAGCTGTCGCTTGAGATAAGTTTTTCTGTAAATTTTTCTAATGATGAAAAAAACAATAATGAAAAGCACTATAGCAACTGCAAGCAACCACCATCCGGGCGCGGGCGGCCACCAGCTGACAGGCTCAGGTAAATGGATGTCCCTTAAATTTAATGTAGGTGCCTCTAAGGCCGGTTGGTAAACTTGTTGGCTCATGGTTGCTAGAAGTGTAGCTGTGCTGATCGAAACTGTTGTTTGCTGCCTGTACCAAGCCCCAGACCTGTTTTTAATTTGGCGAGGGTATTGTCCTCAGTTGAAATATTGATTAAATGGATGCGATGCTGTCGACAAAACTTTTTTAACTGCTTACTGTGTGTTAAATAGCGTTGATGGTATTCGTTTCGGGTTTTCTGGCTGGCCGTGTGTATTTGCAGTTCTTTTACCCCGTCAGTTAAGCGGTAACTTCCTGCGAGTGGCAGGCTGATTTCAAAGGGGTCAACAATTTGAATCATGATGATGTCATTGTTACGTGAGATACCTGCCAATGTTGAAAAACCTTTTTCATCCATATTATAAAAGTCGCTAATCATAAAAATCAAACTACCGGGGTGGGTGACTTTTCGCAAACGTGAAAGGGCAGATGTTTTATCAGCTATCGTATCTGCACTGGATTTGCTTTTGCTTTCTGTGGGCTGCCAGGCTTTATGTTTTGTGCTGCGGCCAATAAAATCGAGCACTGCGGTTTTGCCACGGCGTGGTTTTATTTCTATATGTTCGTCAGAAGAAAAAATCAGGCCACCAAGACGGTCATTGTTTTTTGCTGCGCTCCATGCAATTAATGCGGCTATTTCAGTGGCGATAACGGCTTTAAATTTATTGCGGGTGGCAAACATCATAGAAATGTTGAGATCAAGCCAGAGCAAAACCGGGCGTTCGCGTTCTTCACGAAATACTTTGGTATGTGCGGTGCCGGTGCGAGCGGTGACGCGCCAGTCCATGTTGCGGATATCGTCACCGGCCTGATAAATGCGCGACTCATCAAACTCCATGCCGCGACCTTTAAACGTGGACAGATAAGCACCACCTTGTTTTGCATGGATTTTGCTTTTATCCAGCGAGATCTGACTGGCCTGCAGGCGAAGCTGGATTAACGATTGTGCGCTAATCCAGGTAATGCCTTCTGCTTGTTTGTTATTGTTACTCATGATTTTATTTTTCCGCAAATAAACGCGAATAAACGCAAATTAAAGATTAAACCTAAATATTGTTATGTTTTTATTTGCGTGCATTTGCGGAAAATATTACATCGTTCCCACGCTCTGCGTGGGAACGAGGAATCTTTAATTTGCGTTCATTTGCGTTCATCTGGATAATATGTTTTTTAAGGCACGGCAACCCGTGAAATAAGCTCCTGAATAAAAATGTCTGGTGTCACCCCATCGGCTTCGGCCTCATAACTTAATATCACACGATGACGTAACACATCAAAAGCAATCGCCTGAATATCATCCGGGTTGACAAAATCACGCTGGTCTAACCAGGCGTGGGCGCGGGCGCAACGGTCGAGGCCAATGCTGGCGCGTGGGCTGGCACCGTATACCGACCAGATTGCCAGATCCTTGCCATAGATGGCAGGTTGGCGGGTTGCCAGTACCAGTTGTAATAAATATTCTTCAAGGTTTTCAGACAGGTGAACATCAAGCACCTCAGCGCGTGCCGCCAGGATACTTTGTTGGCTTATTTTACTAATACTTGTGTTGTCTGTTTCAGTGTGTGCCTGCGTGGTCTGATTTTTAGCTTCTTCGCGCACCAGTTGCAGAATCTGTTTTTCTGCCGATGCTTCCGGGTAGCCGATGCTGACGTGCATCAGAAAACGGTCAAGTTGTGCTTCAGGTAGTGGGTAAGTGCCTTCCTGCTCAATCGGGTTTTGCGTTGCCATCACCATAAATAAATCAGGCAATGGGTAAGTGGTTTTACCCACCGTAATCTGGCGTTCTGCCATCGCCTCTAATAAAGCCGACTGCACTTTTGCTGGCGCACGGTTAATTTCATCGGCTAAAACCAGATTGTGAAATAACGGCCCCTGCTGAAAATGAAAGCTGCCATCCTGCGGGCGATAAACTTCAGTGCCGGTTAAATCGGCAGGCAGTAAATCAGGGGTGAACTGTATACGGTGAAAATTACTTTCAATGCCATCACTTAACACCTTAATGGCTTTGGTCTTGGCCAGCCCGGGCGCACCCTCTACCAGTAAGTGGCCATCGGCCAATAAGGCGATTAACAGACGGTCGACCAGTTTTTCCTGACCGATGATGTGATTTTGAATGTGTTGTTTGAGGGTGAGTATGGCTTTTAGGTTAGGCATATATAGTTTCTTATTAATATCTTATTTTTTGATAGTGAAAGATGTCTTTAAGTGGAAAAAGTTCATTCCTATAGGGGAGGCTATTTTAGCGTTATTTGTGGTGTTGTATGTGCCTGAATTTTGAATTTTCAATATCGGCATCCAGGGTTTGCAGTAACCCGTCTATCACCTCTGGCTTATTGACGCACCTATTAAACTAAATTACTGTCCGCGCACAGTTTCAGGTGTCACCTGGGTAAGGCGAATAGTTTTCCAGAAAAACTTCATGCCGTCATCCAGGGGATTAAACGGGAAGTCGGTGCGTACTGTTATTGCATAAAGCAAATAATGGTCAAATCCGACGCTGCCCCCGCAACGGTAAGCGAGAAAAAACTAAATTATAGGCCACTGTGTTTTGCTATCGCATGTGATAGTGATTAATCATGGGAAGGCGATTTGGTCGGCAACCATGCCACTCGTAAGCCCGGAGACCGGCCTGAAACTAATAGTCGCATCGCGGAGGGCAATGTTATGACTGGCGTTCTGTATATCTACAATACAGATGATTCTCTGTTGCCTGTCGTTTGTTAATATTGTTTTTCCTCTGCGTGCTTTTTATCTTACGTGTTGCGTACGGGCGAGTGCGCTTGAGGAAACTAAAAATGAAAAAACGCTATTTATTTGCAGCAGCAATACTGCTGCCTGCCCAATCCACTTTTGCTTCTGAATTTGGTCCCCTTACAGTCGTGGTTACTGCATCACGCACGGCAGAAACAATCGAGGACACACTGGCGGCAGTCACTGTTATCACCAGGCAAGAAATACAGAGGCAGCAGGCAAAATCTGTTGAGGATGTGTTAAAAGGCCTGGCCGGTATTAACATTAGCAATAATGGTGGCGCGGGAAAAGCTACCTCCATATTTCTACGTGGCACTGAGTCGGATCACCTGTTAGTGCTGATTGATGGTGTCAAAGTGGGGTCGGCAACATTGGGCACCACCGCTTTTCAGCATATTCCTGTCGAACAGATAGAACGCATCGAGATAGTGCGTGGTCCATTGTCCAGTCTGTATGGCTCGGAGGCGATTGGTGGTGTATTACAAATCTTTACCCGAAAAGGTGGGGGTGAAGCCAGACCTTTTTTGAGTGTGGGTGTCGGTAGTTTCAACACCTACAATGCATCGCTTGGCGTGTCGGGTGGTGGTGATCGTGGTTGGTACAGCGTGAGCGCCAGCGGTATCAATACTAAAGGTTTTAATGCCTGTAGTGGCAAACCCTTCCCAGGTGGTGCAGGTTGTTTTACTGTGGAGCCAGATGATGATGGTTATAACAATTACTCGGGCTCTTTGCGTGCAGGTTATCAATTTGATAACGGACTGGAGCTTGATGCTCATGCTTTACAAGCAGTGGGTGATACTGAGTTTGACGGTAGTTTTCAGAATGAGTCTGAATCGAAGCAGCAGGTTCTTGGCGGTTCTGTTAAGTTTAAACCAGTAGAGAATTGGCAGCTCAGCCTGGCCGCAGGGCGCAGTAAGGACGAATCGGACAACTTCAAAGATGGCGTTTTTTCCACCCGATTTGAAACCACACGTGATACCGTATCATTGCTCAACGCCTTTTCGATTAGAGATGCAGATCTGCTTACATTGGGCTTGGACTACCAGAAAGATAAAGTAGATAGCATCATGAATGACTTTTCGGGTAATCCCACGAATTTTGCTGTTAGATCACGAGATAATAAGGGGCTTTTTGTACAATATATGGGTGGTTTTGCCAGACAAAACCTGCAACTGTCTTTGCGCCGAGATGACAATGAACAGTTTGGTAACCACAATACAGGCAATGCTGTCTGGGCGGTCGCCGTGTCGAATGGATTGCGTTTTAAAGCTTCCTATGGCACCGCTTTTAAAGCACCGACTTTTAATGAGCTTTATTTTCCTGGTTTTGGCAATGCCGCACTGCGTCCTGAAGAGTCAAAAAGCGTAGAATTTGCACTAAGCGGTAATGCTAACTGGGGCAGTTGGTCGACCCATGTGTTTGAAACAAACATTGATAATTTGATTGCTTTTGATGCCAGCACGTTTGCCCCCGCCAATATTGGTCAGGCACGAATTCGTGGCTTTGAAGCGGTACTCAATGGACACACAAGGCTTTTTAATTTAACCACAAATATCACCTTGCTCGACCCTGAAAACCGCTCAAGTGGCGCGAATAGTGGTAACGTATTGCCACGTCGTGCAAAGCAAACTTTACGTTTTGACGTGAGCCATCAAATGGGTCGGCATACTTTTGGTGCAACTTTAGTCGCACAGGGCGAGCGTTATGATGACCTTGCCAATACCCGTAAACTAAGCGGCTACGCCACGGTGGATTTACGCGTGGAGCATACGCTGACACAAAACTGGTTAGTGCTGGCGCGTATCGAAAATGTGCTGGATAAAGAGTATGAAACAGCAGCGTTTTTTAATCAGCCTGGACGAGCTTATTATATTACACTGCGTTATCAGCCTTAAACCACATACGAGTATTACCTTGAATCAGGGAGAATAAATCATGCTAAAAATATCAAATAAAAATCAGCTAATTATTGGGCTGCTACTGGCATTGCTAATAAGCGCAACACGCAGCCACCATTTCGCCTCAATACACCATCTGCCAGGTGCATCCTGGGCGGTATTTTTTCTGGCGGGTGTGTATCTGCGTTCGGTGTGGGCTTTGCCGGGGCTGCTGGGGCTGACCTGGGTGCTGGATTTCGCCTCCTTCACTTTTGGTGGAGGCAGTGGTTTTTGTTTGACCAGTGCTTATGTGTTTTTGCTGCCTGCCTACAGTGCGCTCTGGCTGGCAGGGCGTTGGTATGCTAATCACTATCAGTTTGCATGGCGCACCTTGCCAGTATTGATAGCTAGTGTGCTGGTTGGCACCTTCGCTTGTGAATTATTCTCCAGTGGTGGTTTCTACTTCTTCTCGGGGCGTTTTGTTGATACTAGCCTTGCCGAATTTGGACAACGGTTGATACAATATTACCCGCAATATCTACAGTCGGTGGTTTTCTACGTTGCTATTGCTGCGGTTATTCATGGCATATTGGGTTTTGTTAATGATTTAACTCAACAAAAAACATCCAGCAGCCGATGACAAAAATAGACGATAAAGCGCAGCGGCACAGCCGCCGTATGCAGCGTAAAAAAGCGGTGATTGATGCTGCCATTGACAGTGCCGACAAAGATCAGGGGTTGCTACTGGTACTTACCGGCAATGGTAAAGGCAAATCCAGTTCGGCTTTTGGCATGGTGGCACGTGCGCTGGGGCATGGTTTGCATGTTGGCGTGGCGCAGTTTATTAAAAGTCGTGGCGACACCGGTGAGGAGCTTTTTTTTCAGCAGCAAGCCAATGTTAGCTGGCACGTACTGGGTGAAGGTTTTACCTGGGATACACAAAACCTCGAACGTGATATACAAACCGCACAACGTGGCTGGGCTGTGGTGCAAAAAATGCTCAACGACCCTAAGCTGGATCTTGTGGTGCTGGATGAACTCACCTATCCTATTAAATACGGCTGGTTAGAACTCGAAACCATCTTGTTTGATCTCAATAATCGACCTACCATGCAGCATGTGGTAATTACTGGCCGTGGTGCGCCACAGGCACTGTGTGATGCCGCTGATACCGTCAGTGAGATTAAGGATGTAAAACACGCTTATCGAGCAGGTATTCGAGCGCAAAAAGG
>CAYQXD010000010.1:20298-33594 GCA_964421315.1 uncultured Thiotrichaceae bacterium
GTGAGATTAAGGATGTAAAACACGCTTATCGAGCAGGTATTCGAGCGCAAAAAGGTATTGATTTGTGACAGCGGTTACTGTGCTGTTTACTGAGCGCCATGATGTTTGAACCTGCACTGCTAACAGCGCTGATCGCATTAGCGGCTATATTACTGGACTGGCTATTGGGGGAGCCGCGCCGGTGGCATCTGCTGGTTTATTTTGGTGGTCTGGCAGCGGCTATTGAGTCTTTACTGAACAAACCTGCTGAGAATTCATCTCGAAATAGAATATCGGGTATCTTCGCCCTGTTACTCATGGTTATTCCGTTCACCACCATTGCCATGGTGTTGTTGATACTGCCTACCATTGGTGTGTTTTTTAGTGTATTGCTGCTGTATTTTTGCATTGGCCATAAAAGCCTGCATGACCACGCACGGCCTGTTGTCAGCGCATTACAAAATAATAATGAAAAACAGGCACGTCGTTTGGCCGGTCACATGGTCAGTCGTGATACCGAGTCGCTCGACATTATTACCGCAACTACCGAATCGGTTTTAGAAAATGGCAATGATAGCGTATTTGGTGCACTGTTCTGGTTTGCCGTGGCAGGGGCGCCGGGCGTTATCCTTTATCGACTGGTTAATACCCTGGATGCGATGTGGGGTTATCGCAATTTACGTTATCAACATTTTGGCTGGGCAGCAGCACGTTTTGATGATGTGCTTAATTACCTGCCGGCACGACTCACCGCATTAAGCTATGCGCTAATGGGTGAAACCCGGCAGGCATTCAGCTGCTGGCAAACCCAGGCCGCCGCATGGGATAGCCCGAATGCAGGGCCGGTAATGGCAGCCGGTGCGGGTGTGCTGGGTATTCGTCTTGGTGGCGCGGCCTGTTATCAGGGGCAATGGCATCCGCGTCCGGTTTTAGGCGTTGATAAAAAACCTGTCAGTGAAGATATTGAACGGGCGCTTAAACTAATCAGGCATGGTGTATGGCTATGGCTGAGCCTGTTTCTCATTGCTGGTGGGCTGGCTTATGCTTGAACACGGTGGCCGATTAACGCAGGCAGCAAAACAATACAATATTGCGCTAAAGCAATGGCTGGATCTTTCCACCGGCATTAACCCGAACGGCTGGCCGGTGCCAGAAATACCAGCCAGTACCTGGGCGCGTTTGCCTGAAGAGGACGATGGGCTAGAACAAATAGCCTGTAACTATTATGGTGCAAAACAGGTATTGCCCGTGGCAGGTTCACAGGCGGCAATACAGGCATTGCCCCAATTACGTAAAAACAGGTTATGTCAAAACAAGCGGCAACAAAGTAGCCGTGTCGCTGTACTCAGCACCACTTATGCTGAACATGCATTTGCCTGGCAAACAGCCGGTCACCAGGTGATAGCGCTTACCTCAACGGCAGTCGATAACATGCTGGAAAAGCTGGATGTGCTGATTATTGTTAACCCGAATAACCCCACAGGCGAGCGTTTTTCTATCGAGCAATTATTAAACTGGCACCAGCAACTTGCCAGCCGGGGCGGCTGGCTGGTGGTTGATGAAGCGTTTATGGATGTCACGCCGCAGCATAGTCTGGTAGCTTATAGCCAGCGTGATGGTCTTATTGTATTGCGCTCACTGGGCAAGTTTTTTGGTCTGGCCGGTGCGCGTGTGGGGTTTGTTTGCGCTCAGCGTGAAATAACTGAATCGCTTAAAAACCTGCTTGGGCCGTGGTCGATTAACACCCCGGCACGTTATCTGGCTGCTAAAGCGTTGGCCGACAGGCCATGGCAACAGATGGCGCGAAACACATTGACAATAGCAGGGAGACATCTGCAAGTTTTACTCAAACAATATGATCTTGATGCCAAAGGTGAGTGTGATTTATTTCAGTGGGTTGTCACCCCGCAAGCACAATCTTTGCATGAAAACCTGGCGCAACAGGGCATACTGACAAGGTTGTTTGGCGCGTCAACAAATACCTTGCCCAGTCTGCGTTTTGGTTTGCCAAAAACACAAACCGACTGGCAACGCCTGCAAACCGCGCTGGCGCAAATAGATATGCCAAAAGCCACACGCACAGTTACCACACTAAAAAACATGGCAAAAAACGCATGAAAAGCCATACGGAAAGCCAGACGAAAAACAACACGCTAATGGTGCAGGGTACCACCTCCGATGCTGGTAAAAGCCTGTTGGTTACCGCTTTATGCCGCTGGTTGCATCGGCAGGATATAAGTGTTGCCCCCTTCAAACCACAAAACATGGCACTTAATAGCGCGGTGACGGTAGATGGCGGCGAAATTGGTCGGGCGCAGGCGGTGCAGGCATTTGCCTGTGGCTTAGAGCCTCATACTGACATGAATCCGGTATTGCTCAAACCCAATACCGATATTGGCGCACAGGTTATTATTCATGGTCATGCTATTGGTAATATGGCGGCGCAACGCTACCACGATTACAAAACCATCGCGCATCAGGCAGTACTTGAATCCTATACCAGACTGAGCGCGTGTTATCAAAAAATTATTGTCGAAGGTGCAGGCTCACCGGCGGAGATAAATCTGCGCGACAAAGACATTGCTAATATGGGCTTTGCCGAAAGCGTTGACTGCCCGGTGATATTAATTGCAGACATCGATCGTGGCGGTGTATTTGCCCACCTCGTAGGTACGCTGGAACTGCTGAGCGAAACTGAACGGGCCCGTATTAAAGGATTTGTCATCAACCGCTTTCGGGGTGATATAACCTTGCTGCAATCAGGACTGGACTGGTTAGAAGAAAAGACCGGCAAACCTGTACTGGGTGTATTACCCTATCTACACGGTTTGCACCTGGAAGCAGAAGATGCTCTGCCACAAAAAAATGAACAGGTGAATGTGGGTAATAACCAGTGTATAAAAATTGTCGTTCCTGTTATCCCTCGCATAAGCAACCATACCGATTTTGACCCACTGCGATTACATCCGCAGGTCGAACTGCAATTTATCGCACCCGATGAAAAAATCCCCGCAGCTGATCTCATCATACTGCCCGGTTCAAAAAATGTGCGGGGCGATTTAATCTGGTTACGACAATTTGGCTGGGAAACGGCCATTGCAAAACACTTACGTTATGGCGGCAAACTGATAGGCATTTGCGGTGGTTTTCAAATGCTCGGCAAGTTAATAAAAGATCCGCTCGGCATTGAAGGCAAGCCGGGCAATACAAAGGGTCTGGCTTTGTTAGATTTAGAAACTACGCTGGCAGCAGAAAAACAACTATGTAATGTGCAGGGAAAACTGCTGATTGGTGATGTTGATATCCATGGTTATGAAATTCATGCGGGTGTGACTACGGGTCGTGCCTTAGAAAAACCACTCAATTATCTGACGCAGGGAAAAGAAGGCGTTATCAGTGACGATGGGCAGATCATCGGAACGTATTTGCATGGTTTGTTTGAATCCACAGCCGCCTGTGCTGCATTGCTGGATTGGACAGGGCTGGAAAAAGTTCAAATATACAACTATCAGGCGCAAAGGATGAGTGACATTGAGCGCATCACCGACATGCTGGAACAGCATCTGGATACGGATAGCCTGTTAAACCTGCTCGGCATCAATACCAAAAAAGTAGGCAAGGTGGTTATGCAAGGTGGTTATGCAAGGTGATTAAGCAGTGAAAACCTTGATTCTAGGTGGTGTACGCTCCGGTAAAAGTCGCCTGGCAGAACGTTATGCCAGGACAAGTGGTTTAGCGGTTTGTTATATTGCCACCGCTACTGCTGAAGATGATGCCATGCAACAACGTATAACATCACATCAACGCCACCGCCCCAAACACTGGAAAGTTATCGAAGAACCACTACACCTGGCGGCAGTATTAAAGGCGCAGGCAAACAGCGAAACCTGTTTATTAGTGGACTGCCTGACATTGTGGCTGACCAATTTATTGCTCACCGAGAATGACATGTTCATTAAGAATGAGCGGGAGTCCTTGCTTGCAATACTGCCCGTCTTGCCAGGTAACATTATTTTCGTTAGCAACGAAACCAATATGGGCGTCATGCCCCTGGGCGAGCTGAGTCGGCGTTATTGCGATGAAGCGGGTCGCTTACATCAACAATTAGCGCAAATTTGTGACCAGGTCATACTGACGGTTGCAGGTTTGCCGCATACCTTGAAAGGAAAAACAACATGAATGCATCGCTTGAAAAGACCAATAACGACTGGTTAAGCGAGGCACTTGCCTCGCCATCAGTGGAAGCCAGAGAAAAAGCAGAAGCGCATCAGGCAACACTGACCAAACCGCCAGGGGCATTGGGGCAGCTAGAAAATATAGCAATACAACTCGCCTCGCTACAAAATGTTGACCGCCCCGCTGTTGATAAAGTAAGCATCACGGTATTTGCTGCCGACCATGGCATAGCAAAAGAAGGCATATCCGCTTTCCCGCAGGAAGTCACCGCAGAAATGGTAAAGAACTTTGCCAATGGTGGCGCGGCAATTAGTGTGCTGGCAAAACAAATTGGCGCAACGCTGGAAGTGGTTAACCTCGGTACAATTAATGATCCTGGCGAATTAAAAGGTGTAATAAATAACCCGCTTGGTGCGGGCACGGCTAATTTTGTTGAACAGGCAGCGATGAGTGATGAACAATTAGAGTTGGCATTAGCTGCTGGTAAGCGCAGTGCAGAGCAGGCAAAAAATACCAGTGTACAGTTATACATTGGCGGCGAAATGGGTATCGGTAATACCAGCTCCGCCACCGCGCTTGCCTGCGTCTTGCTTAATGAGAGCGCGAAAGCATTAACCGGTCCGGGTACAGGTATAAACGCAAATGGCGTGGCATTAAAAATCAAACTCATTGAAAAAGCGATTTCATTACATAAGCCGCACATTAGCTCGCCATTAGAAGCATTGCGCCGTGTCGGTGGTTTTGAAATTGCCGCCCTGGCAGGGGCTTATGTCAGTTGTGCAAAACTCGGTATGCCTGTTCTTATTGATGGTTTTATCAGTAGTAGTGCCGCGTTAGTAGCGCAGCGCATTTGCTCGGGCACAAAAGACTGGTTTATCTATGCCCACAGCTCGGCAGAACCTGGGCATCGTCTGGTGCTTGAAAAACTCAACGCCAAACCCTTAATTGATTTGCAAATGCGCCTGGGCGAAGGCAGTGGTGCAGCCGTTGCCGTGCCATTATTAAGACTGGCCTGTGCTTTACACAACAACATGGCGACCTTTGCCCAGGCACAGGTCTCAGAAAAAATCTGAAACAAAAAAATGGCAAGTACAAGTTATATCATCCTGTTGCGCCATGGTGAGACCGAAGGCGGGTCACGCTTTAACGGCAGCACCGATGTGGCATTAACCGAACATGGCTGGTCACAAATGCGACTAGCCGTTAAACAGCTGGCCGTTGAAAATAAAATAGGCTGGAACCGTATCATCAGCTCACCATTATCACGTTGTGCCATGTTTGCACAAAAGCTAAAGCAGCAACATACAATTCCATTGCATATTGATGCGCGTATTAAAGAAATACATTTTGGTGAGTGGGAAGGGCGCTCGGCAGAAGAAATTTTTGCCGAAAACAGTGAGACATTAACACGTTACTGGCAAGATCCTATACAGCATACACCGACTGATGCTGAGCCACTAAAAGATTTTGAACGGCGGGTATTAACTTTCTGGCAGGAAACAATAAAAAAATATCAAGGTGAAAAAGTTTTGCTTATCGCACACGGCGGTGTAATTCGTTTGCTGTTGTGCCACATTCAGCGGTGGCCATTACAGCGTTTGCTGGAAATAGAAGTGGCACATGCAAGCATCCATATGGTATGTATAGAGTATAGCCAGCAAGAACCGCCCATAGCCAGCATAGAGACTACAATATGCTAACGCCTTTTTTGCTTGCGCTACAGTTTCTAACCATCTTACCCGTACCCATTAATGTTAAATCAACAGAAACTAGAGTGGCACAATCGCTGGCTTATTATCCTTTAGTGGGTTTAATACTTGGTCTTTTGCTCACAGCCCTGGCGTGGCTGTTACAGGCTGCGCCGACATTGTTAAGTGCTGCCTTAGTGCTGCTATTTTGGGTGGTGCTAACCGGTGCCTTACATCTTGACGGTCTTGCCGACAGCGCAGATGCCTGGCTAGGCGGTCTGGGTAATAGCGAAAAAACACTCGCCATAATGAAAGATCCCTGTAGTGGACCCGCAGGCGTGATCAGCATCGTGTTACTGCTGTTACTTAAATTCGTTGCGCTACATGCTGTTGTGGAATCAGAGAATTTAATGGTATTAATACTCGCACCCCTGTTAGGTAGAGCCGTCCTTCTGCTGTTGTTTATTACCACACCCTATGTTCGCGCAAACGGTTTAGCAAGTGCCATCGCTTCCAATCTTCCACGTAAATTAACAGGGTTCACTTTTGTGGTTACATTGTTTATCGTGATTTTATTTGTGGGTATAAACGGCCTGTGGCTAATCACAACTATGTTGCTGATATTTGCCATGTTACGTTATATGATGATGCAACGCATTGGTGGTATGACAGGCGATATCGCCGGTGCAATGGTAGAAGTAACCGAGGCAGGTATGCTGGTTGCTGCTGTTTTAATTTGGAGTAGTTAACCTATAATGATTCGAATTGGTATCGACCTGGGTGGCACAAAAATCGAAGGCATTGCTTTATCCAATGCGGGTGAGGAATTGTTTCGTCATCGTATCGCCACGCCACAGGGTGACTACCAGGGTATATTGCAAAGCATCGCTGATTTAGTTAGCACAATAGAATCAGCTGTTGATGAAAAAGGTAACATCGGACTCTGCACACCCGGCTCTTTATCACCCGCTACCGGTTTAATGCGTAATTCAAATTCAGTGTGCATGAATGGCAAAGCGGTACTGACGGATTTGCAGGATTTATTAAACAGAGAAATTCGTATGGCGAACGATGCCAATTGCTTTGCACTTTCAGAAGCCACTGACGGTGCAGCAAAAGATGCCTCGGTGGTTTTTGGTGTCATCATTGGCACCGGCACTGGCGCGGGTGTGGTTGTTAATAACAAGGTGCTGCTTGGTGCGAATGCAGTTGCGGGTGAGTGGGGGCATAACCCGCTGCCGTGGCCGGAAGATTATGAACTGCCCGGGCCGGAATGTTACTGTGGTAAAAGCGGTTGTATTGAAACCTGGTTATCCGGTCCCGGCATCATGCGTGACCATGAACTGCATAACAATATATTTCTTGATGCCGAAACATTAGATGGCAAAGCCCGGTTTGGCGATGAAGATGCCAGTGAAACCCTGCTGCGTTATGAAAACCGTCTGGCAAGAAGCCTGGCGCACATAATAAACATACTGGATCCGGACGTGATTGTGCTTGGCGGCGGCATGGGTAATATAAAAAGGCTGTATAAAAATGTACCCAAAATATGGGGTGCTTACGTATTTTCTGATGTGGTTAATACACAATTAATAGCACCATTACATGGTGATTCATCTGGGGTAAGAGGCGCAGCCTGGCTGTGGAACAACTAAACACTTATGGAAACTTTATTTCAATCAGCTTTTGGAGCGTTTCAACTGCAACGTTATCCGATAAGAAAAAAACAAACATTAAATGCCTGGGATGCAGCGGATGAATATCTGCTGCAATATCTTGAGGAAAGCCGGCTGTTACAGGACGATGTTTCTTTACAGATTATAAATGATGGTTTTGGTGGTTTGTCTATCCCGTTAAACAAATTTCAACCAGTAGTGATAACAGATTCCTATTTATCCATGCAGGCAATTTTGTTCAATGCAAAAAATAATGCGATTGATGAAAATGCAATCACGATTATTGATAGTTTATTAACGCCAGAGAATACATTAAATGTCCGGTCTAACATTGGCAGTCATGTGGTATTAATTAAAATACCTAAAAGCCTGGCCATGCTTGAAGACCAGTTACATCGTATTCGCCCAATGCTTGGCCCTTCGAGCGTCATTATTGCAGCGGCAAAAACAAAACATATTCATCTGTCGACACTGGCATTATTTGAAAAAATTATCGGGCCGACAAAAACCTCGTTGGCGCAGAAAAAGTCACGACTGGTTTTTACTCAGTTTGATGCGAGTTTGGCGGTTGCTGACAACCCGTATCCAAAATCTTTTGTGTTGCCTTATAAACTGGATGATGTTGATATAACCATAAAAAATCATGCCGCAGTGTTTTCACAGGAAAAACTGGATCCTGGGGCGCGATTTTTTATTGAAAACATCCCGATTGATGAAAAATATAAAACGATTGTTGATTTAGGCTGCGGTAACGGAATTTTAGGACTGATGGCGGCGATTAAAAACCCGATGGCAAAAATAATTTTTACGGATGAATCCTATATGGCGGTGGAATCTTCAATTCGTAATTTTTTATCCGTTTTTGATGATAGCCGTGAGGCAGAGTTTCTGCAGACGGACTGTCTGCAGGGTGTTGAACAAAACAGTGCCTCAATGATATTGTGTAACCCGCCTTTTCACCAGCATCATGCCATCAATGATGAGGTGGCCTGGCAGATGTTTTCAGAGTCCAGGTCGGTTTTAGAAAATAATGGTGAGCTTTGGGTTATCGGCAACAGGCACCTGGCTTACCACGCTAAATTAAAAAAACTGTTTGGTAATGCCACAGTTGTAGCCAGCAATAAAAAATTTGTTATTGTTAAGGCAGTAAAAAACTAAAAATTTAAAAAGTTTTTGACAGTCTGCTTAGTGTCGAAACCGGTTATTTCATGTTTTTGCTTATTTCAAAACAGGCAATACTGGCAGCTGAGATAACATTCATTGAAGAATTGTTGCCATACATTGGTATGTGTACAGTTATATCTGACAGCAACAATAAATCTTCACTGACACCAGAATTTTCAGAACCCAAAATAAGGCAGACCGGTTTTTTATTGTTTATTGCTTTTACAAATTCTTCTGAGTTTATCGCCAGGCTTGCACTGGTCATTTCAAGAGAAATAATCAATGAACCGGATGCTTTTAATTTAGCCGTTAGTTTTTTTGCATCTAGCCCGGCTTCATAATCAACATACTTTTCAGTTGAGCGTGAGGTTTTGTTTATTTTTGCGTTAGGTGGTGCGGCGCTATCGCCACATAGATACAGTTTTGTTAACCCTAAAGCATCACACAAACGGAATAAGCTGCCAACATTAAGCGGGCTAGCAATATCGTTAGCGATAATGCTTAAGGGGAATTTTTTAGCTGATGGTTTATGGTCAGTATGTGTTAGTTGAATATTGTCTGGCATGTACCTAAGTGTGTTTTTAAGTGCAGAAAAAATTTAGCCGAATAACCAGCTTTTTACATTATTTACCGCTTGTTTGTTTTCCAGTTGTTTCAGCCCTTTGGCGCAGCGAATAATCAACCAGAAAAAGGTGAATAGAAGAACAATCATGCCAATAAAAAATTGAATAGTGAAGCTGCCAATAAAAATGTATAAAACCCCAATCCAGAAGGTGCGTATCTGAAAGCGGTAATGCGTTTGTAACCAGTGTGCTGAATCGTCCTTATTTACATAAGCCATAATTAGAGCAATAATTGCGGTGATGCCAATGATGGTGCTAATGATCAAAAGAATGTAAATAACTTTTGCTGTTGTTGTTGAATTGTTTTGTGTGTCGTCATTCATAGGGGCTACATCTTGTTTATTATGAATATTCTCGCACAGTATGCATTTATGAGCATAATATTTCAGTTGTTCGCAAAACATATATGCAATTTTCCTAATAAAGGTTTACAATACACGGCTCGTCTAATTTTAGCTCAAGATCTCGATGTGTTAGCAACCGGTAAGGTTGGCCTAAATAGAGTGGTAGGGCTTTCGGTTATATTCCATATAAGCCTCATGAATACCCATGAACGACCGTTATGGCTGATATAGCACGACGATATAAACCAACCCTCCATTATTTTGGTCCATTGTAGGTACTAACTATGAGCACAGATATAGCTACAGACGTGTCAGTCACGTTTGCTGATTTAGCATTAAAACAACCCCTTCTTAAAATATTAGACGAAGTGGGCTATGAAACCCCTTCACCCATTCAGGCGCAGAGTATACCGCTGTTGCTGGACGGTCGCGACATTATCGGTCAGGCACAAACCGGTACCGGTAAAACGGCCGCTTTTGCCCTGCCGTTAATTTCCAATCTTGATCTCAAACAAAAAGATCCGCAGGTTTTAGTGCTGACGCCCACGCGCGAGCTGGCGATTCAGGTTGCCGAAGCCTTTCAAAAATACGCCACTTACATGAAAGGTTTTCATGTATTACCGGTGTATGGTGGTGCAGATTACAGTGGACAGATTCGCGCGTTAAAACGGGGCGTGCATGTGGTGGTGGGTACGCCGGGCAGGGTGATGGACCATATTCGTAAAGGCACCTTAAGACTCGGCGAGTTATCGGCGTTAGTGCTGGATGAAGCGGACGAAATGCTACGCATGGGTTTTATTGATGATGTCGAATGGATACTTGAGCAAACCCCGGATGACAGACAGATTGCCCTGTTCTCGGCAACCATGCCACAGCAGATTCGGCGTATCGCCACAAAATATTTAAACAATCCTGAACAGATTACCATTAAGACTAAAACCGCTACCGTTAATACCATTCGCCAGCGTTTCTGGCCGGTGAGCGGCATGCATAAACTGGATGCGTTGACCCGTATTCTGGAAGCCGAAGAGTTTGATGCCATGATTATTTTTGTGCGCACCAAAAACTCCACCGTTGAACTGGCAGAAAAACTGGCCGCACGGGGTTATGCCGCATCTGCCCTTAATGGTGATATTGCACAAAATCAACGTGAGCGCACCATTACCAATTTAAAGAAGGGTAAAATCGACATACTGATTGCCACCGATGTGGCCGCGCGTGGACTTGATGTCGAGCGCATCAGTCATGTAGTGAATTATGATGTGCCTTATGATACAGAAGCCTATGTGCATCGTATTGGCCGTACCGGTCGTGCCGGCCGTCAGGGAGACGCTATTTTATTTGTCGCGCCGCGTGAAAAACGCATGTTAAATGCGATTGAAAGAGCGACCCGGCAGAAAATCGAAATGATGGAACTGCCATCCACCGAAATTATTAATGACAAACGCATCAATAAATTCAAACAACGTATTAGCGATACATTAGCGAATGAAGATTTAGTGCTGTACTCACAATTAGTCGAGCAATATGAGCAGGAGCATAACGTGCCAGCAATCGAAATTGCTGCTGCACTGGCAAATTTATTACAGGGCGACATCCCGCTGTTGCTGCAAAATAAACCACAGCGAAAAAGCCAAAGTCGAGATGACTGGGATAAAGAAGGCGGCGGCAGGCGAGAGCGCTCAGGACGCGACAGAGCAGAACGTGGTGGCCGTGAGCGTTCACCGCGTAGAGAACGTAAACCGGGCGATGCGCCAGCGGATGAAGGCATGCAACGCTACCGCATCGAAGTCGGCCACGACCACCAGGTAAAACCCGGAAATATTGTCGGCGCCATTGCCAACGAAGCGGATATAGAAAGTAAATACATAGGCCGTATCTGTATTTATGACGATCACAGTACAGTTGACCTGCCTGAAGATATGCCTAAAGAACTGCTATATACCCTGAAAAAAGTCTGGGTGTCCGGTCAGCAGTTAAAAATTGCGATTGATGATAAAGGAAAAAAATCCAGAGCATCAGATAAGCGGGAATTTGATAAACCAAAATCAGGTGACCGCTCTGAAAATAAAGGCAGACAGTCCGGGAAGTTAAAACTAAAGAGTAGAAAGAAAAAATAATTATCTGCAGATGGTCGCAAATAAAAACTGACTATTAACTGATGCCATCCTGAGCAGTAGTGAAGGATCTTACAGCGCTTGCGGTAACTTTAAGGACTAAGCCAAGTCAGGAGTTTTATGATTTAAGGACAAAAGACAAGGCTCGGCCCTTTCCAATCGGCATATGCATAAGCCTTGAGTTGTTGCCCCGTTGGGTGAGGGTGGGTTTTGTCGCAAACCATTATACAGTCAGGGCTTTTAACTTTTTTACTGTTTCATATGCAGGGATTTGGGGATTAGACAGCTTTACTGGTACAAATTTCACAAACATTCAAGTGGGCTAATAATGCGTGAAATATCTTTGTCCATTACATGAGTATAAATCTCAGTGGTCTTGACATCCGCATGTCCCATAAGAGTTCCTTCTTACCAAGAACAGTTGGCAGATTAGGTTTCTTCTTAGACCTAAGCGGTTGGATTTTACCGTCCAATGGCATATCAAGCACATTTCGGTAGAGAAAAACCAGAGCATTAAGTGCCTGGCGTTGTGTAGAGGCAGCCACCTCTTGTTTTAGTGTTAAATCAGATAAAAATCGCTCTACGTCACGGAAATCAAGAAGCCGAGGATGCGTTTGAGCGCCGAAAAAACGAATATAGCGCAAAATCCACTGGCAATAAGTTTGTTCAGTTCGATATGCATAATGATGATACCGTAAAACCTCACGAACCTGTTCCATTAATTTAAGATCCTAGTTAGGACGAAACTTTATTTTATCTTCCATGATAATATCGATGTTATCATGATTAGAAAAAAAGCAAAGAAAAAAGTAATAAGTGGACAGGTTTTCACGTAGTTTTGGTTAATATAATAATAAGTGGAAAATTACGTCACCTATATTGGCCAATATTATGAAAATTTTCTGCTTATTGATAATGTTATGCTCATAAATAGGACGCACAAAATGAATAATTGGGTTTTTACGCCATATAATTTAGATCAATGGAATGCATCTGATTCAAGGATTTTATTTGTTGCACCAGAACCAAATGGTGATAATCCAAATAGCGGAGTTTTGGACTTAGGTGATTGGTTTCGTACTGCAAATGAAAGAAATAGCTTTCACAGTAATAAACTATTTTTTAATCGTACCAAAATCATACTTGACGGAATCCTCGAAGGTGAGCCAAAAGACAACTTCGGTCACTTTAGGTTTATGGATTTAAAAGCAACTTCAGGTGGTTCTAAAGCTAAACCTAAAGAAGTATCGGACTACGTTAAAAATAATAGACAAGACGTATTGGAGTATTTTATTTCAAAAGATAAAGCATTTGGTTTAAAGCCTCATATAATTGTAATACTAGGTAGCAATACATTTGAAATATTTAACCGAGAAATTAAAAAATATCTTTTAAAGGATAAAAATATTAAGTGGGTGTGTATGCCACATCCATCAGCAAGAACTGTTGTTAATGTATGGTTATCAATAGCTTCAAGGGAGATAAGAGAAAGACTTATGCCTATACAAGATAGACCTTATAAATGGTTC
>CAYQXD010000011.1:0-32541 GCA_964421315.1 uncultured Thiotrichaceae bacterium
AAAGTTTTATGCTTATAAACCCATTATTGTTTTTGCTTTTTTCGCGTCTTTTGCGTTCTTCGCGGACGATTGCTTTTGATTTTTAATGCCCACTAATGGCCGATTTTACCCGGTCAGGTTAGATTCATGAGTGCCTGAAGAAACCATAGCCGCCCAAATGTAAAAACTACCTTGATCAGGCTACCGTGTTTTCTCAATCAAGGCATAAGCCGAGTGATTATGAATCGACTCAAAGTTTTCTGATTCTACGGTATAGGCAAGAATGCGTTCATCAATGTTTAATTGATGGGCAATGTCACGCACCATGTCTTCGACAAATTTAGGGTTATCATAGGCGCGTTCGGTAACGATTTTTTCGTCCGGGCGTTTTAACAGGCCGTATAATTCACAGGATGCCTGTGCTTCAACCAGGTCGATAACTTCTTCTACCCAGATAAAATCTTCAGTTTCGACATTAACGGTGACGTGAGAGCGTTGATTGTGCGCGCCTCGATCGGATATTTTTTTCGAGCAAGGGCATAAACTGGTGACTGGTACCACAACTTTTATATTGATTATGTTTTCATTGTTTCTGCGTTCGCCAATAAAAGTCACTTCGTAGTCCAGCAAACTTTGCACACCGGAAGCAGGCGCGGTTTTATTGATAAAGAAATGAAAGCTCATTTCGATATGACCAACCTCGGCATCCAGCAGGCTGGTCATTTCGGTTAACATAACTTTGAATGAGTCAACGGTAATTTCCCAGTCGTGATTGTTGAGAATTTCAACAAAACGTGACATGTGGGTGCCTTTGAAATTATGCGGTAAATCAACATACATATTAAAATTGGCGATGGTATGCTGAATATGACCGGTGCGGTCTTTTACCTGTACCGGATGGCGGATATCCTTGATGCCGACTTTATTGATAGCTATTGCGCGGGTGTCCTCGCTACCCTGAACATCGGGTAAGGCACTGGTGGTTTTGGACTTTTTTTCAAGGACATCGGTCATTATTCATTCTCTTTACTGTTAATCTTGATTACTCACTGAGTAGTTATCTTCACTGTAACGAACGCAAGCGCGTTCTGTTTCCCAAAGTGTAAGCGCAGTGACTTTAATGCTGTCACTGTTTATACGGGCAGAAATGGCTTTGTACATGTACGCTGCAATATTTTCTGCCGTTGGGTTGATCTCTTTAAATGGTTCAAGGTCATTTAGATAACGGTGATCGAGTTCATCACCGACTTCATTGGCGGCCTGTTTCATTACTTTGAAATCAATAGCCATGCCTATATTATCAAGCCGTGTAGCCACTGCTTCCAGTTCAACTTTCCAATTGTGGCCGTGCATTCGGCTGCACGCACCGGGATAATCCCGTAGTGTATGCGCTGAAGCAAATTCAGTCACGACTTTCAGTTGGTAACGTGCCGCCATTATAAATGTACCCCTGGATTTAACTGAAGCGTAATACCTGAGTAAAACAGTAGGGATTTTATCCTTTTCTTGCTATATAAGCAATTTCCATCCTTTGGTTCGTTACAAGAAAATTGCTCCTGCATTTTCTATATACCGTCCATCCATGGACATAACAGCACATCCATGTACCACTACTCGTTAACTCGGTTCTGTATAGTCTGTAACATGCCGGATTTATCAAGGTGCCAGTCTGCATGCAGCTCATCTGCCTGGCCATGGTTGATTAACTCGTCAGGAAAACCGATATGTAGTATGTTTATGGGTTGTATGTTTGTGGCTGGGGATTGCGCGTTGAGATACTCAGAAACCGCACTGCCAGCACCGCCAGCGATGGCATTATCTTCGATAGTGACAAGTAAATCGTGTTGTTTGATGGCGGCATCGATGGTTTTTGTGTCCAGCGGTTTGACGAAGCGCATGCTGTAAACGCTGGCATTGAGTTCTTCAGCGACTTCCATCGCCGTCGCTAACAGGGTGCCGAAAACGAGCAGAGCAATCCTGCTTCCACTATTATTTCCGCTACTATCGGCACCCTGCCTTTTTTGTTCTGCCTGTCCAAACGGCAGTGCTTTAAGTTTCTCTGACAGGTTTAGACCGGTTGCTGAGCCACGGGGATAACGTACCGCACTGGGGCCATCGTGCAAAAATGCGGTGGTTAATAAGCCGCGGCATTCGGCCTCATCGCATGGTGTCATTACCACCATGTTTGGGATGCAGCGTAAAAAACTGATGTCATAAGCGCCTGTGTGGGTATGCCCATCTCCACCGACTATGCCGGCACGATCAATGGCAAATACCACAGGTAAATTTTGCATGGCAACATCGTGTATCAGTTGATCATAAGCGCGTTGCAGAAAAGTCGAGTAAATAGCAACCACCGGTTTTAAGCCATCACAGGCCATACCTGCAGCAAGTGTTACCGCGTGTTGTTCGGCAATGCCAACATCAAAATAACGTTGCGGAAACTTTTCGGAGAATTCAACCAGCCCGGAACCTTCTCGCATTGCCGGGGTTATGGCCATCAGGCGTTTATCCTGTGTTGCCATGTCACATAACCACGATCCGAAAATTTCAGTGTAGCTGGGTGGTTTGTTGGCTTCGGTTGATGCTGATTGACCGGTTCTCAAATCAAACGCGCTAACGCCATGAAATTTAACAGGGGCATCTTCAGCCGGAAGATATCCTTTGCCTTTTAGTGTCCTAATATGCAGCAGTCTGGGTCCGGTTTGATGATTGATGTTTTTTAATACCGGAATCAGTGTATCCAGATCATGGCCGTCAACCGGCCCAAAATAATGAAAACCCAGCTCTTCAAAAAGGGTGCCCGGCGCGACCATGCCTTTGACATGTTCTTCAGTGCGCCGTGCCAGTTCCAGTGCCGGTGGGATGTTCTCCAGTACCTTTTTGCCACCTTCGCGTAATGTGGAAAACAGGTCGCCGGATAAAAGTCGGGTAAGGTGGTTGGACAGTGCGCCTACATTGGGCGAAATCGACATGTCATTGTCATTAAGAATGACCAGTAAATTGGCATCACTGTCACCGGCATGATTGAGTGCTTCAAACGCCATACCTGCAGTCATTGCGCCGTCACCGATAATGGCAACGCAATGACGGTTTTCCTTGTTTTGTCGGGCGGCAATGCTCATGCCCAAAGCGGCAGCAATCGAGGTGCTGGAATGGCCGGTACCAAAGGCATCATATTCACTTTCTTCGCGTTTTGGAAAGCCGGCAATGCCGCCTTTTTGCCGTAAGCCTGCCATCTTCTCGCGGCGACCGGTGAGTATTTTGTGCGGGTAGGTCTGGTGGCCAACGTCCCATACCAGGCGGTCATAGGGGGTATTAAATACGTAATGCAGTGCCACAGTGAGTTCAATGGTACCCAGGCCAGCAGATAAGTGACCACCGGTTGCAGAAACGCTGGTGAGTAAAAACTCGCGTAGTTGACGCGACAGTTCTTTTAGTTGCAGGCGGTTAAGCTTGCGCACGTCTGCGGGTGAGTTTATCGACTCCAGCAGTGACCAGTTTGAGTTAGAGAATGGCATGAGTTACAGAGAATCTTTCCTTATTAAAACTGACGTTCAACAATATAAGCGGATAACTGGCGTAAACTATCGGCTTTAGCGCCTAAAGGTTCAAGATGTTTTAGTGCCAGATGATGCTGCTCCAGTGCCAGTAGTTTTGACTTCTCCAGTCCAATGGTTGCTGGAAAGGTGGGTTTTTTTTGTGCCTGATCCGAGCCCTGTGGTTTGCCCAGGGTTTCGGTATCGCCGATAACATCAAGAATGTCATCTTGAATCTGGAAAGACAGGCCAATGCATTGTGCATATTTGCTCAGACTATCAATTTCCAGCGGCGTAATGTTTTTCTTGCACATGCCACCTAGCAGGATGCTGGCTCGAATTAATGCGCCTGTTTTTAGCTGGTGCATGTGTTCCAGTTGCTCAAGTTTAAGCTGTTTACCCACTGATGCCAGATCAACCGCCTGTCCCCCCGCCATGCCATGTGCGCCACTGGCTTCAGTTAACAGAATTAACATTTTAATCCGGCGTTTTGCGGAGATTTCTTTGTGTTTGTTTTTTGCTAAAATTTCATAAGCCAGTGCCTGCAACGCATCACCGGCTAATATGGCGATGGCCTCGTCAAATGCTTTGTGACAGGTTGGGCGACCGCGACGCAGATCATCATTATCCATTGCTGGCAGGTCATCGTGGATTAATGAGTAGGCATGAATCATTTCTACCGCGCAGGCGGGAATATCCATTAAATCCGTGGAAACGCCAATCGCTTCGCCGGCAGCATAAACCATTGCCGGGCGAATACGTTTGCCACCGCCCATAACTGAATATCGGATAGCTTCTGCCAGATTATGTTCAGGTGGATCGTTTGCTGGCAGGTATTTATCTAAAGCGGCATCAACACGCTTCTGGTAGGTATCCAGACGGGATTGAAATTTATGTGTTGGCATCAGTTGTTCAGGTTTATGTCTTGTTCAAGTAACTTGCCGTTTTTTTCAACCAGTTCCTTGATTTTCAACTCGGCATTTTGCAACGCTTGCTGGCACTCAGTGCTTAATGCAATGCCTTTTTCAAAGCGTTTCAGTGAATCTTCCAGACTGAGATTGCCCTGTTCCATATCATCGACCAGGGTTTCCAGCTCGGTTAGTGCTTTTTCAAAATTGGGGGTCTTTTTAGCCATGGCGTATTTTAGCAAAAAAAAACACGGTATCCGCAAATAAACGCAAATGTTTTGAAAGGGGACAAAGGTTTTGTGTGCGTTGGTTCCCATCCTTTGGTTCGTGAACGCTACGTCCTTGTAGCACTACTGCGTGTATTTGCGGAAAAATATTTTTTAACTGGGTTTTAATATTTAATAAAAATATTATGAAGTAATCAACTTAAACCCCAGTCGCTTGTTCATATTTAATGCGCAGCGTTCCGGGCATGTCAAGAGCTCAAGCGAATGAGTATTGTGAAACAAGCGATCTGACTCCTTAACTCCTTAACCTTTTCTTATTTATGTTTCCGGAAATGTTCATCACCGGCATGCTGGTCTGTATTTTTGTTGTGTATAAACCTGACTGGGTCATTACTTTTGATGATGTGCGTTATATTATAGGCAAGTAATATGGTGAGAATGTAGGTGGCCTGGATATGTTTTATCTGGTATTGCATAAGATTATGATTTTATTAAAAAATAATTAAAGTTGATGAATACACTCGAAATTCAGGCAGCATTACAGCGTATGCATCAGATACTGCTAAATCATAAAAGTGTAGAGGCGGACTGGATCGCCTCTGTCATTAAATTATGCGCTAACAATGAAACCGAACTTTATCGACAACTTAATTCTAAGCATATGTGGGGCGGTGCAGGCTCAATTGCTAATGAGGCCCTGGCAGATAATCCAGGGATAGAGGAATGGATCTGGAAGCTAGAAATCCAGGAGTATCGGGAGAATATGATTAAGTTGGGTGAGCATTTAATGGTGCAGGAAAATTCCTATCCGGATATTTCTTCGTGGTTACTTGCATTTAATAACTGGAATCAATCAGATGTGTGATTCACTATTCATCTAGAATCAATTTAATATTAGCGATTTCATAAATAATACAAGAATGGAACCGATGGCTCAGACACTTTTTAAGAGATAAAAGTGCTGAGGTTTATATTGTATGGTTTGCGGAGCGGGCCGTTTTGCTCCGTTCGTGGCAATAACTCTCACATCTGCTTTTATGATTTTATGCTATTAAACTGCAGCATTCTTTGCAGGGGGCGCACTGCTCTTTTTCGGGTTGATTCATTAATAACAATCTCATTGCTGCTGTTTTCTATCGCCTCGGCCAGATTCCGCAAACTGTTCATCGCCATCCAGGGGCAGTGTGCACAGCTTTCACAGGTCGCACCGACACCGGCTACCGGTACTTCAATCAATTTTTTGTTACTTGCAACGCTTTTCATCTTGTGAAAGATGCCGTTGTCGGTGGCAATAATAAATTGTACATTGGGCAGCTCTTTCACTGCTTTAATTAAGCGGGTGGTCGAACCAACCACATCAGCCTGCGCAATCACGCCTGCCGGGGATTCCGGGTGAACAAGCACGGCGGCTTCAGGGTAATGTTTTTTTAAATTGGCTAATGCTTCGGCCTTAAAGGCTTCATGCACCACGCAGGCGCCATCCCAGATCAGCATGTCTACCCCGGTCTGTTGCTGGATATAATGCCCCAGGTGTTTATCCGGTGCCCACAGGATTTTTTCACCATGTGCCGCCAGGTGGGTAATGATGTCGATGGCATTGCTTGAGGTAACCACCCAGTCAGCACGCGCCTTGACCGCAGCACTGGTATTGGCGTAGACCACAATGGTACGATCCGGGTGCTGATCACAAAAGGCGCTAAATGCAGCAATGGGCGCGCTGATGTCTAACGAACACTCAGCCTTCAACGTTGGCATAATGACCGTTTTTTCAGGATTGAGTATTTTGGCTGTCTCGCCCATAAAACGAACGCCGGCGACCACCAGGGTTTGTGCCGGATGGGCATTTCCAAAACGTGCCATTTCAAGTGAATCGGCCACTGTGCCACCGGTTTCTTCAGCAAGTTGCTGGATCTCGCTGTCAACGTAATAGTGGGCAACCAGTACAGCGTCTTTTTCGTGTAGCAGGCGTTTAATTTTGCTACTGAGTTCAGTCTTCTCTTTTTCAGAATACGTGGGCACACCAATACTGCCAGGGCTGAGTATTGTTATGTCAGATTCGATGGCGGGTTGTCTTGCACTGATCATCACACATCTCCATCTTATTAGAGTTTGATGTTGAGGCACAGGTTCACTGTTTATTGAATTGCTGCGGATACACTGGCAGTGCCAGTATGACGTTTATCGATGTTTTAATCCCATTTAAACAACCAGGATCCAAATAATAAAAATACGATGCTCTGGCCGGTTAACACCAGTAAATGGTAACTAATTTGACTTAAATCGGCACCGTCGATCATTATGGCGCGTGCGGCTGCGGTTATATGGGTTAAGGGGAAAAATTCGGCAATAAGCTGCATTATGGGGGCTGCTCCTTCCAGTGAGAACCAGACACCGGATAAAAACATCATCGGCCAGCTAAATAAATTAAGCAGTCCGCCTGCGGTTTCTTCACTTTTAACCCGTGCAGCAATAATCAAACTAAGGCTAATCATACTTAAAGCGCCGAGGGCAAAAACCAGAAACAGGTTTAAATGAGAGCCACGCATGACAAAGTCTACGAAAATATGGGTGCTATAGAACACAAATGCGGTGATAATCATGATTAATATAAAACGTGAGACAACCTGTGCTGATAAATACTCAAAGGCGGTGATGGGTGTTGCCTTCAGTCGTTTTAACATGCCGTTTTTTCGATATCGAACGATTACAAAACCAACACCAAACAATGCACTAAACATCATATTCATCGATAAAATGCCAGGTATAACCCAGTCGAGATAACGGATTTGTTTGCCGCTGACCGTTTGTTTTTTAAAGTTGGCAGATGTCGGGCCGGTCAGGATTTTTTCCACCAGGTAACCATTGGGTGACTCTGTGTTTATCCAGTATTGCTGGGTTTGTGCATTGAATAACATATCGACCTGGTGGCGCTGCACCTTGCTAATGGCCTGAGAAATTGCCGTTTCGGTTTTTTCTACGGAATAAAAATTGATATATTTAAGTTCGAGGAACTGTTTTGACGGGGTTGTTGCGGTCGTTTGACTAACGACTCCCACTTTAAACTTTTCACCAATATTGCCTGAGAACGCAAAAGCAAAACCGGCAACGATTAACACTGGCATGAGTATGTTCCAGCCAAGGGAGGAGCGATCGCGAATGAACTCTTTGTTTCGCGTTGATAATAAAGCGAGAAAACGTTTAAAAACCATAATAGTCCTGATTAAGCCCTTAGTTCTTTGCCCGTTAATTCCAGAAATAGATCATCCAGGGTTCGGGGTCTTATCTGTAATTGCGCAAGCGAAATCTTATTTTTTATTAAAGTGGACACCACGTTATTGACATCGCAGGTGGTGATTTCAATATGGCCCTGTCGTTTGTGTATGGTAAAGGGTAAGGTTTCTAAATTGCTTATTTCAGTTTCGGGTAGCCGTAAAACAACGTTATTAAAATGCGCTTCAAGCAAGGCTTTAGGGCCCCCCTGTGCAATGATTTTTCCATGATCCATAATCGCTATTTCATCACAAAGTGTATAAGCCTCGTCCATATAGTGTGTGGTCAGCACAATGGTTTTGCCTTCGGCTTTGATATCATTAATCAAATCCCAAAAATTCTGGCGTGCCTGTGGGTCCAGTCCGGTTGTTGGTTCATCAAGAAAAATAATATCCGGGTCGTTCACCAGCGCGATAGCCAGCAGTAAGCGCTGACGTTGTCCACCTGATAATTGCCGGTTATCCTGATCGAGATATTGGCTTAGATTGCAGCGTTTAATGAGTTTGTCGATATCGGCCTGACGTGGA
Organism: uncultured Thiotrichaceae bacterium; assembly: GCA_964421315.1. Taxonomy (GTDB): domain Bacteria; phylum Pseudomonadota; class Gammaproteobacteria; order SZUA-229; family SZUA-229. The sequence goes on from CAYQXD010000011.1 coordinate 8,451, forward strand.
TAAAAATCAGCAAACATCTGCAAGGTTTCAGCAACGGTTATGTAATCCTGTAAAGCGGTAGACTGAAACATAATGCCCGCTTCTTTACGAAACTGCTCACCAGGGGGCTTGCCCTTGTATAAAACCTCACCCGATGTCGCCTGAATAATGCCTTCTAATATCTCTACAGTGGTGGTTTTGCCTGCACCATTAGGGCCTAACAGACCAAAGCAAATACCTGCCGTTAAAGTAATGTCGATGCCATTAACGGCTTTAACAGACGGGTAATGTTTTACCAGATTTTTGATTTGTAATAACGCTGTGGTCAAACTATTGTCCTTTGCAGTTATAAATGAATAATTAAAGACACTGGGTCATTTGTAGTCCTTTCCCCATTAATAACCGAAGTTAAAAGCAGAGCCTGTGCCACTGCTGGCAACTGCCAGGGCGGCATAACGCCAATAGCGGTATACGGTTGTTTGTTATTGTAAGGCCAAAGCCAGTTTGTAGATAGTTATTGTCTTTGCTCAATGGTTTTTAAGAGCGCTTTGCACAAAACATCTTTATCCACCATAGCCGCTAATGTTTAACCGCCTTATTGAGAAGCTACGCCTTATTTAGATAAGGTATTGAATTATTTTATTAATTCGCGACTCCATGATTAAATGCAAAAAGCTGTAAAAATTTGAACAGAATATGCCATTGAACCGGCCCCGACCAGGCTGGATCTTTTTGGAGGTACAATATAATTTTACCGAGTCTGTATACCGATTATGAAAACGAAAATGCAGCGCCTGCTTGATGAGATTGAAAGCGAATACAAATACACAAGCCAGATGACCGGCAAGGATGTACTTGATCCTAAAGTGAGGGCAGCCATCGCCAGCATCCCGCGGGAAAAGTTCGTGCCAAAGAGCTATATTGATAGTGCTTTTTATAATGGTCCATTGCCTATCGGTCATGGCCAGACTATTTCACAGCCTTATATTGTGGCGATAATGACAGACCTGCTTGAGCTTGAAGCCGGTGATGTCGTACTTGAAATCGGTACGGGTTCAGGGTATCAGGCTGCCATTCTTTCACAGCTGTGCAAATGGGTTTATACCATTGAATACATTGCTGCACTTGCTGATATAGCCAATAAGCGTTTCGAAAAACTTGGCTACGATAATATTGAGGTCATGACTGGCAATGGTTATGACGGCTGGCCAGAGCATGCCCCTTATGATGGCATCATGGTTACTGCCGCCGCAACGCAAATACCCGCGCCACTAATCGAGCAGCTCAAACCCGGTGGCCGTATGGTGATCCCTGTTGGAAGAGCGCACTTCCATCAGGAACTAACACTGGTTAAGAAAAATGAAGATGGTGAACTTGAGATCAGCGATATTTTTGGTGTTGCCTTCGTTCCGTTTCAGGGAGAGCGGGATGGATAGGCTGGTATGTACGAAGACCGCGCAGGAAATTTTTCTTTTACGTCAATGTTATCGCTGTTTCTATCAACTCACTAACACGCTGCACAGCAATAATATCCAGACCATCAATGGTCTCGCCTTTTCTTGGCATATTGGCTTTGGGAATGATGGCGGTTTTAAAGCCGTGTTTGGCGGCTTCTCTCAGGCGTTCCTGACCGTTAGGCACGGGGCGAATTTCACCTGCTAAACCGACTTCGCCAAAGGTAAAGGCATCGTTGGGTAAAGGTTTGTCACGAAAACTTGAAAGTGCTGCAAGAATCAGTGCGCTATCGGCTGAAGTTTCGGTGAGGCGTACACCGCCTACAATATTGATAAACACATCCTGGTCAAACATGATGATGCCTGCGTGGCGGTGCATCACGGCGAGCAACATATTTAAGCGGTTGGGGTCTAAGCCTAAGCAAACTCGTCGCGGGTTGTTGCTATGGCTTTCGTCTACCAGTGCCTGCAATTCGATGAGCAGGGGGCGGCTGCCTTCTCGGGTGACGGTAATAATGCTGCCTGGCACGGGTTGCTCGTGGCGCGATAGAAAAATGGCAGATGGATTGCTGACGGTTTTTAAACCTTCATCGGTCATCGCAAAAATGCCGAGTTCATTGACTGCGCCAAAACGATTTTTTATGGCGCGAATCATGCGGTAGCGTTCACCGGGGTCGCCTTCAAAATAAAGCACGGTGTCCACCATGTGCTCCAGCACACGAGGGCCGGCAAGCGTGCCTTCTTTGGTGACATGACCGACCAGAAATAATGCGGTGCCGGTTTGTTTGGCAAAACGCACTAGTTGTGCTGCGCTTTCTCGAACCTGTGCCACGCCACCAGGGGCAGATTGCAGTGCTTCGGTGTAAATGGTTTGAATAGAATCAATAACCATGACTTTCGGCTTTGACTCGCTGGACAGGGTGATAATGTTTTCCACACAGGTCTCGGAAAGCAATTTAAAGCACCTGTCATTTAGCCCCAGTCGGTGCGCACGCATGGCTATTTGTTGTAACGATTCTTCACCAGTAACATATAGGCAGGGTAGAGACTCACTTAGACTGGCCAGGGTTTGGGTTAGCAGGGTTGATTTGCCAATGCCGGGATCGCCACCAATTAAGGTGACAGAACCATGCACCAGGCCGCCGCCAAGCACCCGGTCCAGTTCGCTGATTTTAGTCGGCGTGCGCATTTCAGCCTGCATTTGAATATCTTCTAATGCCTGAATTTTGGCATTGCCTTTTTTACCGGCAAAGCCCTGACGATTGTTTGTAGTAATCGCGGTGATGGTTTCACTCATGGTGTTCCATTCGCCACAGTCGCTACATTGCCCCGCCCATTTTGGCTGATTGGCACCACAGGCATTACAACTATACTGGACTTTTGCTTTAGCCATTTTCCTGACTCAGTTTGCTACAAAGTTAAGAATTTAACACAGAGATCACAGAGTGCACGGAGATAAAATAAATAGATTTACCTCTGTGTACTCTGTGGTCTCTGTGTCGGAAAATACAAGGGTTATACATCAAATGTCAGGTGTTTTCAGTGCTGTTTTTGTCCACAACCGGTTTGGCATTTTTCACTCTTGCCGTTTGTACTGCATTGTTGGTGGTACGTGTTATTTCAATGGTGTAATCACCAATCATCAAACTGGTGCCATTTTGTGGAATAATTTCCATGTGCTCCAGAATTAAACCATTCAGGGTTTTGGGGCCATCGGTGGGCAGCGACCAGTTTAAGGCACGATTAATTTCCCGGATGTGGGTATTGCCGTCAATTTGATAGCTATTGTCATCCTGTTTGTGGATGCCAAGTTTTCGAGTGGGTGAATCGGTGGTGAACTGGCCAACAATTTCCTCCAGGATATCTTCCAGTGTGACCAGGCCCTGAATGCTACCGTATTCATCAACCACCAGTCCGGAGCGACGGCGGTTATCCTTAAAACTTAATAACTGACGGGTGAGTGAGGTGCCAGCTGGAATAAAATACGACGAAGCGATGAGCCCTTTCAGTGTTTTCAGGTTGAGTTCGTCACGCGAAAACAGATTAAGTACTTTGCGTAAGTGCAACATACCGATGGCGTTATCAATGCTGTCATGAAACACAGGAACACGAGTGCGCTGGCTGTGGGTGATTTGATGCATGATGTCATTCCAGTCATCGTTTAAATCGATGCCGGTAATTTCATTACGTGGAACCATAATGTCTTCCACGCTTACCTGTTCCAGATCGAGAATGCCCAACAACATATCTGAGTGTGCCTGTGGCATAAAGTGTTCAGCCTCTATAACTACGGCACGTAATTCATCAGCATTAAGTTCCTGTTTTACTTCCTTGTCAGCGTGCACACCAAAAAGCCGTAATAAGCCATTAGAAAAAATATTGACTGACCAGACAAAAGGATACAGCGGTGCGGCGATGAGTGTATAGACAAATGCTGCCGGAAAGGCGAGTTTTTCAGGCTTTAATGCCGCCAGCGTTTTAGGCGTGACTTCAGCAAAAACTAAAATAACAAAAGTTAATATAATAGGGGCTATCAGCAGCCCGGCTTCACCATAAAGCCGAAAGGCGATGATAGTGGCAAGGGTTGCTGCAAATATATTAACGATATTGTTACCAAGTAGTATTAAACCCAGTAAGCGGTCAGGTCGTTTGAGTAATTTAAGAGCAAGTTGAGCACCTTTGTGACCTTTATCTGCCAGGCTTTTTGCACGATAACGATTGAGTGTCATCAAAGCGGTTTCAGAACCCGAAAACAGTCCGGAAAGTAAAATCAGTATTGCCAGGGTGATAAATAGTGTGGTTATCGATAATTCGTTCAAGAAGAAAAACCTCCTCTTGCTAAGGTAGTAGGTTCTCGGTTTCTGGATAGTTCATCAGGATGCTGGTCGAAAATAAAAAAGCAATTATCCACAGATGAACACCGATTTTTTTGGTTTTCGCGCGCATGCGTGAAAACCATTTATAATGTTTTTGTTTTTATCTGTGTTCATCTGAGGATTAAAGTTATTTGGCTCGAAAACACTACACCTCTGTAGCATTGCACCAGGAGGCTGCCTGAGAATAGAAAGCGTAGCGAAAATCACAGAAAGGTTATAAGCTGAGTTTATTGAATGAGGCGAATAGTTGCGCTATTTAACGATTTCAATAAGCTCAGATTATGACCTTTATGGGATTTGCAGTAGTTTCTCTATTCTCGGACAGCCTCCTGGGATAGTCTCATGGGAAGAATTATGACAACAATATTTCCAGCGCAAATTTACTGCCGAAATAGGCCAGCATCAGGCTGGCAAAACCGCTTAAAGTCCAGCGCACAGCCGTACGTCCGCGCCAGCCGAGTCGCCAGTGGCCGATTAATAAAACCAGAAACACCAGCCACGCCAGTATGGATAAAATAGTTTTGTGTACCAGATGCTGTGCGAACATGTTTTCTAAAAAAATCAGGCCGCTACCCAGTGATATGGTCAATGCGATAAAACCAATAACAATGACCTCAAACAATAAAATCTCCATGTTTCTTAATGGCGGCATTAGTTTGATGAGTCCACCAGGCTGGTGTGCATGAAGGAATTTATTCTGCACCGAGAGTAAAATTGCCTGCAAAGCCGCTAGCGCCAGTAGGCTGTAGGCGATGATTGAGGTTAATATATGAAAAATTAACGCTGGCGAGCTGTCTGCCGCAAGTAAATGGCTGCTACTATCACTAAATCCAAACAACATGGTGACAACAGCAAGAGGTAACAGGATGATTGCCAGTATTTCAACCGGATAACGCCATATTGCGATTAAGGTGAATAAAACAATAAAAGCGCTTACCAGCGACATGGCATTGTAAAAGCCCAGGTTGATGCCAACCGGACTAAATATGTTGCTATACAGTACCAGGCTGTGCAAAATTAAACCGGCAAAACCAATGGCGACCATGGTTTTTTTTGACAGTGCTCCAGTGTATTTAGTGCTTTTCCGTTCCGCTTTATTGATGTGAATAAATAACAAAGCAGAGCATGCGAAATAAAGAAAAATGGCGCTAAAGCTTAAGATGTAATTTTCCATATTGAATTTTGTGCTGGTTTAAAATATTTGAGACCTTTGCTAGATAGGGCAAAATACACTGCGTGACAATACTAACATATTGTTGTCTCAGGAAATCTCTGATTAAGCTGAAAAAACAGTCGCGGCTTTGTGCTTTAGTCAAAAAACCAAAGACTAACGATAACGTAACTACTCAGCGTATTCTGTAAGAAGAATGCAGGTTATTGATTTTTGTTGGGGTTTAGTCTGTAGGGGTTTAGTCTGTTAGGGGATGCTCCAGCTTTTTTATTTAGCTAAATGTTTAAATAGCTGCTGACTCTTCACTTGTACCCCTAAACAGCTACAGACTATTTACCTAATACGCTGAGTAGTTACACGATAACTTCCATAATTCGCTATAATTCCCACTCTATAAACTAATCAGAGTATTTTACAGGTAAACCATGTTTGATGGACTAAGTGACCGCCTTGCCAGTACCGCACAGAGATTGCGTGGTGAAGGCCGATTAACTGAAAGCAATATTCAAGACGCATTGCGTGATGTACGCATGGCCTTATTGGAGGCCGATGTCGCGCTGGCGGTTGTGCGTAGTTTTATTGATGAGGTAAAACAACGGGCACTGGGTGAGGAAGTGCTAACTAGCCTGAAACCGGGTCATGTCTTCATCAATATTGTTCAGGAAGAACTGGTCAAGGTGATGGGCGCGAAAAGTGAGTCACTTGATTTAAGTGCGCAACCGCCAGCAGTAGTTTTGATGGCAGGCCTGCAGGGTGCAGGTAAAACCACCACAGTTGCCAAACTGGCAAAAATGCTCAGTGAACGAGAAAAGAAAAAATCGCTACTGGTGAGTTGTGATATTTATCGACCCGCCGCGATAAAGCAGCTAGAGACATTAGCCGCGCAGGTTGGTGCTCAGTTTTTCCCCGGCAGTGTCGATCAAAAGCCCACTGATATAGCCAAAGCCGCACTCGATTATGCACGCAAACATTACATTGATGTGGTGCTGGTGGATACCGCTGGTCGTTTGCACATTGATGAGCAGATGATGGCCGAAATTAAAGCCATTCATGCTGCGGTTAACCCAGTAGAAACCCTGTTTGTAGTGGACAGCATGACCGGCCAGGATGCCGCCATTACCGCAAAGGCGTTTAATGAAGCACTGCCACTAACCGGTGTGGTGCTGACGAAAACCGATGGTGATGCCCGTGGCGGTGCCGCTTTATCAATTCGCCAGATTACTGGCAAACCCATTAAATTCATGGGTTCTGGCGAAAAAATTGAAGCACTGGAGGCGTTTCACCCCGATCGCGTGGCATCGCGTATCCTGGGTATGGGTGATGTGCTTTCGCTGGTGGAAGAAGTCCAGCAAAAAGTTGATCATAAAAAAGCCACCAGGCTGGCAAAAAAAATTCAAAAGGGTAAAAGTTTTAACTTTAATGACCTTAAAGAACAGTTCGAACAAATGCAGAACATGGGCGGTATGGCAGGTTTAATGGATAAACTACCTGGTATGCCGGGTATGGCGGACAAAATAAAAGACAAGGTTAATGACAAAGAAATGAGTCGCATGGTTGGCATCATCAACTCCATGACCCCTAAAGAAAGAGCGTTTCCAGACATCATTAAAGGATCGCGAAAGCGCCGTATAGCAGCAGGTTGTGGCTTACAGGTACAAGACGTAAACCGCCTCATTAAACAGCAAATGCAGATGAAGAAAATGATGAAAAAAATGTCCAGAGGCGGCATGGCAAAAATGATGCGTGCTATGAAAGGCGGTGGTGGAATGCCGCCGGGTATGGGTGGGCCAGGTGGGTTGGGGTTTTAGATAGATATTGACCGTGTCGACACGTATAATAGGGGGTACTTAATACTAAGAAAGCCACTTAAATCAGTTACTAATGTCATCTAAATCACCGACTGCACCCATGCGTAAACTATTCATCAAAACCTATGGGTGTCAGATGAATGAATACGATTCATCGCGTATATCCGATGTCCTCGCCGATTCGCACAATCTTGAGCTCACCAGCAATGCAGAAGAAGCCGATGTGCTACTGCTGAATACCTGTTCGATTCGAGAAAAAGCGCAGGAGAAAGTGTTCTCTCAGCTGGGTCGCTGGAAAAACTGGAAAAAGGATAAACCCGATTTAGTGATTGGTGTCGGCGGTTGTGTTGCCAGTCAGGAGGGTGCAGAAATTCAAAAACGTGCGCCTTACGTTGATATGGTGTTTGGCCCGCAAACGATTCATCGTTTGCCGCAAATGCTATCCAATGTGAGTAAAACGCATAAAAAAGTGGTTGATATCAGTTTTCCAGAAATTGAAAAATTTGATTGTATGCCGCAGCCAAAAGCAGATGGACCAACCGCTTTTGTTTCGATTATGGAAGGTTGCAGCAAATACTGCAGCTTCTGTGTGGTGCCGTATACCCGCGGTGAAGAAGTCAGTCGTCCGTTTGATGATGTGCTCGCCGAAGTTGCCGGTTTAGCCAGGCAAGGTGTGCGTGAAGTTAACTTGTTGGGGCAAAATGTCAATGCCTATTGTGGTGTGATGCATGACAATGAAGCTGAAGCAGAGGGTGGCGAGCAGATCATGGCTGATCTTGCTTTGCTCATTCATTATGTTGCGGCTATTGACGGTATCGAACGCATTCGTTTTACTACCTCACACCCGATGGAATTCAACGATGATCTAGTTGCAGTGTATGCACAAGTCCCTGAATTGGTCAGCTTTTTACATTTGCCGGTACAGAGTGGTTCAGATAAAGTGCTGGTAGCTATGAAACGTGGACATACGGCAGAGCAGTATAAAGATATTATTCGTCGCCTGAGAATTGCGCGCCCGGATATTTCAATTTCATCTGATTTTATTATCGGTTTTCCCTCTGAGAGTGATGAAGACTTTTCCGATACCATGAAGTTAATAGAAGATGTAGGTTTCGACCACTCCTTTAGTTTCATCTACAGTGCACGCCCGGGCACGCCGGCAGCCGATTTGTTTGACAACACCACTGACCTGATTAAAAAACATCGTTTAGGGGTTTTGCAGAGTGTTATCTCAAGCAATGCAGCCGCTATCAGTCAGCAAATGGTTGGCACCGTCCAATCGGTACTGGTTGATGGTGTTTCCAGAAAAAGCGAGTTGCAGATTTCAGGACGTACAGAAAATAATCGTGTGGTTAATTTTGCCGGTGATAAAACATTAATCGGTCAGTTTGTTGATGTTAAAATTACTGAAAGCTGGACAAATTCACTGCAAGGTGAATTGATTGGCATCACAATGTCCAGTCAGTTAAAAGATAAACAAAGAAAAAATGTATCCACTATAAAAGCCAATGCCTAATTTTGAAAATCAAACATCAGTCACTGCGGTAAGCATTAACTTTGAGCTGTTGCCAGTGGATAACCAGCGCCTGGCCAATTTGTGCGGCCCGGTTAATAAACATCTAACGCAGATAGAAGACTATTACGATGTTAAAATTAACTGCCGCAGTAATCACTTTGAAATAAGCGGTGCTGGTCGGCTTTTAAAAACAGTGAAAAATGCACTGCAAACACTTTACAATGTGGCTGGTCATGAAACCCTGTCACCGGCGACGGTGCAATTGTACTTGAATGATAATGTTGAGGATGAACTGGCAAAATCTATTGATCTTGATGATGTTGATAGCTTTGCTGAAAACTACCCTAAAAACCGCCGTGGTAAAATCAGTGGCCGTGGCAAGAGCCAGCAGCAATATCTTGCACAAATTAAAACCAGTGATTTAACCATTGGTGTGGGACCAGCGGGTACGGGTAAAACCTGGCTTGCGGTTGCCAGTGCAGTCGAAGCACTGGAAAATGACCTGGTCGACCGATTAATTCTGGTACGCCCAGCGGTAGAAGCAGGTGAGCGATTAGGTTTTTTGCCGGGTGATTTAGCACAGAAAATAGACCCTTATTTACGGCCAATGTATGATGCATTGTTTGAAATGATGGGGCAGCAAAAAGTGGCAAAATGTATTGAACGAAATATCATTGAAATTGCACCCCTTGCTTATATGCGTGGCCGTACATTAAATGACTCCTTCATTATTCTTGATGAAGCACAAAACACCACCATCGATCAGATGAAAATGTTTTTAACGCGTATTGGTTTTGGTTCAAAGGCGGTTATTACCGGCGACATAACCCAGGTTGATTTGCCTCGCGATAAAACATCCGGCTTACGTCATGCTTTAAAACTGCTTTCAAATATAGAAGGCATTGGTATTACCCGGTTTCAGAATGCTGACATTGTCAGACACCCTCTGGTGAAAAAAATTGTTAAGGCATATGAAGACGATGAGTCGAAATAACTTGATATCATGCCAATAACAGTAGACATTTCAATCTCAGATGATCTTGCAATAGAAGCTCTAACAGTAGAAGCACCTGAACCCGGTGATTACTGCCAGGGTTGTCAGGTAGCGGGACAATGCCGCAGTAGTTGTTGGGTCGATGTGCCTGAGCCGGTGTTAATACAGGCATGGGCTAGTGCTGCTTATTTAAAAAAACCTTCTGCTATTGCCAGTATTCGAGTGACCACCACTGAAGAAATTCAACAACTCAATAAACAGTATCGAGATAAAGATAAAGCGACCAATGTTTTGTCTTTCCCTATGCAATCGCCATCGGTAATTGATATTTGTCTGTTAGGTGATATTGCTTTGTGTGCGGTCGTTATAAATAGAGAAGCAAAACAGCAGGCAAAAGCTGAAAATGCACATTGGGCGCATATGGTGGTGCATGGCATGCTACATTTGCAGGGTTTTGATCATATAGAAAATGAAGATGCTAAAACAATGGAACAGATGGAAATTAAAATACTTGATCAATTAGGGTTTAAAAATCCTTACAAATAAATGCCTGTACCTAAATCCCTACATAGTTTATGAATAGAAATAACAGCAGTGGTGGATGGATGCACCGTTTACGAACCAAAGGATGGAAAAAAATGACCTGGTTTTCGGTGCTGAAAAACAGGTTTTTTAAAGAAAAAGATGCAAGGGCCAATTTGTTGCAGCACATCCGCGATGCCCAGCGTGAAGGCGTAATCGACCTGGATGCGTTAATGATGATTGAAGGCGTGTTTCAGGTTTCTGAAATGCGTGTGCGCGATATCATGGTACCGCGTTCTCATCTTGTGGTGGTGCAGGAAGATCTCGGCGTTGAGGATATGTTAGCTATTGTCGCCAACTCAGGCCATTCACGTCTGCCTGTGGTTGATGAAGGGCTGGATGAGGTGGTTGGCATTTTGCTAGCAAAAGATTTAACACACTATAATGATGAAGCCAGCCGAGCCGCATTTGAGCTAAATGATATTTTACGCACCGCCATTTTTGTGCCGGAAAGTAAACGCTTAAAAGTCTTGTTAAGGGATTTTCGTGAAAGCCGGAATCATATGGCAATGGTGATTGATGAATACGGTGGTGTAGCCGGTCTGGTGACTATTGAAGATGTGCTGGAACAAATTGTCGGCGAAATTGATGATGAGCATGATGCGGCAGACGTGACTAATATTCGTCGTAGTGGTTTCCAGAAATACAGTGTTCGCGCTTTAACGCCACTTGATGAATTTAATCAATATTTTGATTCTAAATTAAGCCATAAAAAATTTGACACCATCGCTGGCCTGGTTACATTCGAAATGGGGCATCTTCCCGTGCGTGGTGAAGAAGTCACTATCGATCAGTTCCACTTCAAAATTATTAGTGCAAATTCGCGGCGCATTAATAATATGCAGGTAAGCCTGGTATCAGATGAGGCTGACAGCACAGGTTCGAGCGGTGAAAAAGATTCGGGTGTAGACGTAGATCCAGGTAGGCGTGTAGTGTCTGATAATGAAAAGTTAAAAGTTAAAAGTTAAAAGTGAATACCAAAAAGACTAGTTGTCATCTCGACCAGAGGGAGAGATCTTGTACCATGATGGTAGACTCGCCCTCTGGTGAGATGCCAGTAAAAAGAGAATAATTAAGACCAAACACACCTTATCTTTTCTTCGTGTGCTTCGTGCCCTTCGTCCATCCTTTGGTTCGTAAACAGCACATCCTTGTGTTACTACTGATGAAAATATTTAACAAAAAATGAATAGTGCTATCCATCGTTTACACTGGCTGCAATGGTCATTGTTAAGTTTAATTGCGGGTGGTTTAACCACGCTGGCATTTGCGCCTTTTGATTTAAACTGGTTAATCTTTTTAACGCTTGCCGTCGCCTTTTATTTTTGGGATAAACTGCCAGCTAAGCAGGCAGCAATCAGTGCCTGGTTGTTTGCTTTAGGGTTGCAGGGAACCGGTGTTAGCTGGATTTTTTATAGCGTGCACACACACGGTAGTGCACCGGTCTTTTTTGCTGTGCTTCTTATCTTTTTATTATGCTGTTATTTAAGCCTGTTCACTGCATTGGCAGCTTATAGCGTTAATCGTTATTTGCCGAACAAACCTGTTTTACGTTTAATGCTTTTTTATCCTGCCAGCTGGATCGTGTTTGAATGGTTACAAGGTTATTTGTTTACAGGTTTTGCCTGGATGCAATTAGGGTATACACAAATTGATTTGCCATTGTCAGGATTCGCCCCGGTTTTTGGTAATCATGCAGTGGGTGGTTTGGTTGCAGTATGCGCTGGTGCGCTGGTTTTGTTGCTTATACAAAGCAAACAATTTAAGTCTGCTTTGCTAATAATTCTGCCTGTTGCTTTGTTGTGGTTAAGTGCGAGTTGGTTAAAAACAGTAAGCTGGACAGAGAAAGCAGGTGAAACCATTAATGTCAGTGTGGTTCAGGGAAATATTGCACAGAAAGATAAATGGAAACCACAGATGAAACAGCTAACACTGGACAGGTATCGTGATTTAACGCTGGCACAACAGGATGTCGATCTGTTTGTCTGGCCGGAAACCACAGTGCCGGATTATCTGCATCGTGTTACGCCGTATATTCGACAATTAAGCCTTGATATGCAGCAGCGTGATGCAGATTTACTGCTGGGTATATTTGTTAAAAACGATGAAAATCGTATTCTTAACAGCACGCTAAACATCAATGGCGGTGTCTATCATAAACGCCACCTGGTGCCACTGGGTGAATATGTTCCCTTTCGTTTTTTGATCGAGTTTTTTAATCGCTTCGTAAAAATACCCATGTCTGATATTGACTCCGGGCAAGATGACCAGGTTTTGTTAATAGCCGCTGGCGCACCACTGGGTGTAACCATCTGCTTTGAAGAAGCGTTTGCGCGTAATGTGATTAAAGACTTACCAGAAGCAAAACTGTTAATTAATATGAGTAACGATGCCTGGTTTGAAGATTCGCACCAACCTCACCAGCATCATGCCATCGCCCGTATGCGTGCGCTGGAAACAGGCCGGTACATGATACGTTCAACCAATACCGGCATTACTTCACTCATCGGTCCGCATGGCGAGGTAATTAAACAATTACCGCAATTTGAAATAGCGGTGTTAAACGGTGAAGTGCAACCGCTCAGTGGCGCAACTCCGTTTGTGCGATGGGGCGACTGGTTGATTGTTGGTTTGAGTGCTTTGTTGTTGCTGGGGTTTGGGTTTAAGGGTTTTGTCCATCCTCTCCGTCCTTTGGTTCGTTAACAGCACATCCTTGTGCTACTACTGGTTCGTTAACGGCACATCTATGCACCACTACTCGCGTCCATTTGCGGAAAAAAAAGAAATTTAGCTATCACTAGCATACCGTCGAATAAAACGATTATGTTCACACCGTTCGCAGTTGGTAATTATATCACTGCTCAGAAACGGTTTGGCTTTGCCACAATTTTCACATATTAATGTGCCGGATTCGGTTATCTCACCACTTTTATAGACTGGAATCTGCTCGGCCAATACTGGTTCAGAGTTGGGTTTTGTTAGTTTGAATTGCTCCAGTTCAATACGAGTATGGTCAGCAACGGCTAGAAACAGTTCCATCACTTTGCGTTCGATATCCTCAATATCCAGTAATAACCATTCATAAAATTCTGCGCTTGACTCCATCATGTATTCAGCTGCATCGTTAATGTCACGCTTTATATATTCGCCGATTTCAAATGCTTCTTCAGTGCTGACTTTACCCGAATGTTCAGCCTGATTTTTAGCCAGATTCAGCGCTTTTTGCAGTGACATATCACTGGCATCTGCCTGTTCAAATGCCTCTCTCATTACTTTTATCATCTGGTTGTAGGCTGATATGAGGTGGCTTGCAGATTTTTTCTGTAATTGAATCATAGTATCCTTTGTTAGTATAGTTTCGGATCGTTTCCTGGTGTATCCTTCCACTCTGTTTAACCCCTGTCCAGTTTGTTAAAAGAGTTATAGCCTGGAATTTTTGGGCTGTGTGAAGCTATCCGACGAACTGCACTTTATTATGTAACTTTTTATTAGAATTTCTTATGAATGAAGAATACCAGGCTCAGAAAATAGAAGAAAAAATCCAGAAAATCTGGCATGAAAAAGCCACTTTCAGTGTTTCTGAGGATACCGAAAAAGAAAAGTTTTACTGTTTGGCGATGTTTCCCTATCCCAGTGGACGTTTACACATGGGACATGTGCGCAACTATTCCATTGGTGATGTGATCTCACGTTTTCAGCGCATGTTGGGCAAAAATGTGCTGCAGCCTATGGGATGGGATGCTTTTGGTCTGCCCGCTGAAAATGCGGCGATCAAAAATAAAGTCGCACCGGCGAAATGGACTTATGAAAATATAGCGTACATGCGCGAACAGCTAAAACGCCTGGGGTTTTCTTATGACTGGGATCGTGAGTTAGCCACCTGTCAACCGGATTATTACCGCTGGGAGCAATGGCTGTTTACCCGTTTATTTAAAAAAGGTCTGGCGTATAAAAAAACCGCTGGTGTGAACTGGTGCCCCAATGACCTGACCGTGCTGGCAAATGAACAGGTCATCGATGGTAAATGCTGGCGTTGCGATACCACCGTAGAGCGTCGTGAGATAGCACAGTGGTTTATGAAAATCACCGACTATGCCGATCAGTTGCTTGACGATATAAACCAGCTTGATGGCTGGCCGGAACAGGTTCGCACCATGCAACGCAACTGGATTGGGCGCTCTCAGGGGGTGCAATTGCGTTTTGATGTTGAAAGCGAAGTTGAAGGTGGTGATGTGGAGCCGTTAACCGTTTATACCACACGAGCTGATACCTTAATGGGGGTGACCTATGTTGCGATTGCCCCGGAGCACCTGCTGGCAAAAAAAGCAGCTGAAAATAACACTGAGTTACAGGGCTTTATCGATTCCTGTAAAACCACCAGCGTGGCTGAGGCCGACCTCGCCACTATGGAAAAAAGAGGCATGGCAACCGGTTTGATGGCGCTGCACCCTATCAGTGGCGAGCGCGTGCCTATCTGGGTGGCCAATTTTGTGTTGATTGATTATGGTTCTGGCGCAGTCATGTCGGTGCCAGCGCATGATGGTCGAGACTATGCTTTTGCCAAATCCTACGGCCTGCCGATCAAACAGGTTATTTATCCTGCTGATGGCAGTGAAGCTGCCATTGACGAAGCGGCTTATGTAGAAAAGGGCGTGTTAAAAAATTCAGCTGAATTTGATGGTTTAACGTCGCAGCAGGCAATTGATGCGATTGCCGATAAGTTAGAGTCGATGAATAAAGGCGAAAAACAGACTCACTACCGCCTGCGTGACTGGGGTGTTTCGCGTCAACGTTACTGGGGTACACCGATACCGATTATTCATTGTGACAAATGCGGCACTGTGGCGGTGCCGGAAGATCAATTACCGGTGGTATTGCCAGAAGATATCGAATATGGTGATGATGTCGGCTCGCCAATTAAAAAGATGCCGCAATTTTATCAAACCACCTGTCCACAATGTGGTGGCGCGGCAGAACGCGAAACTGACACCTTTGATACCTTCTTTGAATCGTCCTGGTATTACGCACGTTTTACCTGCCCGGGTGCGACAACCATGCTTGATGATAGAGCTAAATACTGGGCACCGGTCGATCAGTACATCGGTGGTATCGAACATGCGGTATTGCATCTGCTTTATGCCCGCTTCTTTCACAAATTAATGCGTGATGAAGGATTGTTAGACGGTGACGAGCCGTTCAAACAGCTGCTAACCCAGGGCATGGTATTAAAAGATGGCAGTAAAATGTCCAAGTCCAAAGGCAATACAGTTGACCCGCAGCCGCTAATCGAAAAATACGGTGCGGATACCGTACGTTTGTTTATTTTATTTGCCGCACCACCGGATCAGTCTTTAGAGTGGAATGACGAAGGTGTAGAAGGTGCGTCACGTTTTCTAAAACGATTATGGCGGCTGGTGGAAATATACGTGGTGAAGACGCACGTGGTGAAAACACATGTTAGCGATAACTCAGAACCTGTTTCACTAGAGCTTACTACGCTATCGCCCGAGCAAAAAACACTTCGCCGAAAACTGCATGAAACCATCAAAAAGGTAAGCGACGACTATGCTCGCCGCCATACCTTTAACACCGCGATTGCAGCCGTGATGGAATTAATGAATGAATTGGCTCGCTTTAGTGATGAGTCGCAGCAGGGCAGCGCGGTTAAACGTGAAGCCATAGAAAACATCGTCTTAATGTTATCGCCCATCGTGCCGCATATCACACAGCAGCTTTGGTTTGATCTGGGGCATGATGATCTGCTAGCGCAGACAAAGTGGCCGACCTGTGACGAGTCAGCATTAGTGCGTGATGAAATCGAACTGGTGGTTCAGGTGAACGGAAAATTACGTTCAAAAATTAATGTTGCCGCGAATGCAGATAAAGACTCAATTGAAGCAATGGCTTTGGCTGATGAAAAAATTAAAACGAATATCGAAGGCAAAACTGTGCGAAAAGTGATTGTTGTGCCGGGTCGATTAGTTAATATTGTGGCAAATTAGGTGGGTGGAACACGTTGTAAGGCAGAGTCATTTTCATGGAATTATTGAATTCGTAGGGGCAATCCTTGTGGTTGCCCTAATACTTAAGGAAGAACTGATGATGGAAAAAGAGTATGTAAGACCAAATCAAGATGCAGAGTAAAATTTATAATATAGCATTGATTTCTGTTTTGATGTTTTCAATGGTGCACCTGGCAGCCTGTGGTTTTCAACTACGCGGTGCGCTGAATTTATCTCAGGAAATGTCGCCGATTTACCTGCAGCAAAATAACCTGTTTGAGCTGGGGCGAGAACTGAAGTCGTTACTGGCAAGTAATCAAATACAGGTAACCGAAAATGCAAAACAGGCAAAATCGCAATTAACACTATTGAGTGAGAAAAAAAGCCGACGTGTTTTGTCTGTAGATAGCGGTGGTCGCGTTAAAGAATATTTATTAAATTATACTGTTAATTTTTCAATAAAAAACAACCAGTCAAAAGACATAAACGACACAAGCGAAGAACACAACCGAGAAGATTCAATTTCCCATGATTCAATTTCTCAGGCACGCAGTTTATTATTTGATCCTGATGCAGTCATTGCCGTGGTCAATGAATCCGAAATTTTGTACAAAGACATGCGGCGTGATGCAGCACGTTTGATTCTATTAAAGCTGCAGGCATCAAGCCTGAATTTAGCAGATAAAAATAAGCCACAATGAACGCACGACCAGATCAACTTGCGTCAATGTTAAGCAACATCGTCTACCCAGTTTATATGATCAGCGGTGATGAACCGCTGCAACAGATGGAATCGCTTGATTTGATTCGCGCTTTTTTACGCGAGCAAGGTTTTACGGAACGAGAAGTACTGGACGTTGATGCAAAATTTGACTGGCAGCAATTACTCGATGAAGCCGCCAGCATGTCTTTATTTGCCACCCGCCGTATTATTGAATTGCGCCTACCTTCAGCAAAACCCGGAAAACAGGGTGCGCAAATACTAAAAGATTATTTAGCGCGGCCACCTGAAGATACAGTGTTAATTATTAATGCTGGTAAAATCGATGGCAATGCAAAAAAGTCTGCCTGGTTTAAAGCCATTGATAAAAGTGGTTTGTTTGTACAGTGTTGGCCAGTGCCGGCTGATAAATTGCCCTACTGGTTAAAACAGCGCTTTAGTCAACGTAATATGGAAGCAGATAACGAAGTCCTTGAGTTTATCAGTCAGCATGTTGAAGGCAATCTGCTTGCCGCCAATCAGGAAATTGAAAAACTTTACCTGCTGTTAGGGCCGGGGAAAATAAGTTATGCAGATGTAGCACAATCGGTAACATCACAGTCAAGATACAGCGTGTTTGAACTGCTTGATGTACTGTTAACGGGCAATGCTAAACGTGTAATCAAAATCATTTCAGGCCTAAAAGCCGAAGGCATGGTGCCGGTCATTATTAACTGGGCATTGGCGAAAGACATTCGATTATTGGCGCAGGCAGCGGCAGAGCCGTCATCGGTTGACTTCAAGCTAAAGCGATCAGGCGTGTGGCAAAGTCGAATTAGTTTATTTAAATCCTGTCTGTCCCGCCACCGTCCACGAACCTTTCAGTTAATGCTAAAACGTTGCGCTTATATTGATGCGGTAAGTAAAGGGTTGATTGATGCCAATGTATGGGATGAAATTGAAACGCTTTGTTTGCGTTTGGCGGGTACGACTAAAGCATCCAGATAAAAACAACGAAGCATTCGCTACATTTCGCGTTTCTATGCAAGGGTTTGGGTGTTAAGATCATTTGATGGTCAACGAATAACTCGTGCTGCGACCACCGCCAGGCTCTTTCTGTAATGCACCCCGGTTCATCAGATCGAGAATATCGCGGTAAGCCGTATCTTGAGAGCATTTTGTAATCTTTGCCCATTTTGAGGTAGTGAGCTTGCCTTCAAAACCATCAAGCAATCTGTTCAGAACCTTTATCTGGCGTTTATTGAAAGGCTCTTTAGCAAAATGTTCCCAGAAACGCGCCTTAGTGAGGACATCACTTAACGTGTCTTGCGCACCCTCGATTGCGCGTAGCAGGCAGTTCAGAAACCAGTTCTGCCATCGTGTTACATCAAGACCACCTTTTTGCGTCCACTCCAACACAGCATAATAATCTTTTTGCTCAAGGTGTATCTGTGCTGACATACTATAAAAACGCTGGCTCGTTTTTTCACAACGGGCGAGAGCCATATCAGCAATCGCACGAGCAATACGGCCATTGCCATCATCATATGGGTGGATGGAGACAAACCACAGGTGAGCGAGACCAGTAATAATTAATGGATCGACATCACCAGGTTGCTCAAACCAGTGTAGAAACTTTTCTATTTCACTGGCAACCTGCATTGCAGGCGGTGCTTCGTAATGCACTTGTTCATGGCCAACAGGACCTGAAACAACTTGCATCGGGCCATTATAATCATCTCGCCATTGCCCTGTCCGGATTTTATTCATCCCGCTACGACCCGTTGGAAACAACGCTGCATGCCAGGCAAAAAGCCGCTCCTCAGTTAAGGCTTCGGTATATTTTTCCGTTGCATCAAGCATCATCTCAACCACACCATCCACATTCCGGTCAGCGGGGATCAGACCATCTATATCCATACCGAGTCTGCGTGCAATGGATGAACGAACTTGCTCTGGCTGCAGACTTTCACCCTCGATTTCGCTTGTCTTAACGACATCTTCAGTCAGGATGCGAAGGTGCGCTTCGCTCGATAGCTCAAACCCAAGTGCTTCCATTCTACCCAGCAGCCGACCTTGTTCTCGCGATACCTTTGCAACCAACTTTGCCACGCTTGCTTCATCCCAGGTAAAAGCAGGCCAATCGGGGGTTTCCCATAGATACATTGATATTCTCCGTATATTATGCGGATATAATGAGTGATAATCTCCGCATGTGCAAGGATAATCTCATTATAATTTGCGGAGATAAGACGTCATAATCTCCGCACACCTTGTTAACAAGCAAGACAATCGCCCAACAGCACCATCCAGGTCGAGTCCGTGCAACATTTTTTGTGGCAGAGATGTGGAAAAAAATGGAGAAATAGGGGGCAGGTTGTGTTAGGCGATAATTAACCTGTCCGGTCAGACGACAATTATCTTGACCGGTTGAGTGTATAAACTGATAAGCACTTTTTACTCTTAGGAGGAAGTGACTTGACCCTGTTGTTTCTTGGGTAGTAATTAAGTATTGTGTCCCCAGAATTTCCCAGAATTTCGCCCAGAATTTCGTGTTCAAGTATTGTGTCCCCAGAATTTCAATTAAGTATTGTGTCCCCAGAATTTCGAAAATAACCTGATCGTGCCAGTTTATATCGTTTAAATCCAGACTAACCATCTCTGCCAGGCGCAGGCCACTGCCGTACAGTACTTCTAAAATAGCCAGGTCACGACAAAACAAACAATCGCTACTTTGTTCACCGTCAGTGACTAGTAGCTTGTTTAGCTGCTCAAGCGTTAATGTTGAGGGTAAACGTTTTTTATATTTGGGTGCTTTTATACCCTCTGTCGGGATGTCAGTCGCACCATGATAACGTGTCAGGTATCGATAAAACTGACGTATCGAAGACAAATAACGCTGCAAGCTGCGTCCTGGCAAACCTTGTTTATGCTGTTTGGTAATATATGCCCTGACCAGTTTGCCATTGACCCCATCCCAGGTATGAATTTGTCTGGATTCACAAAACGCAATAAAACACGTTAAATCTCGGCTATAGGCCAGCACAGTATGCCTTGAGTATCGGCGTTCAACTTCCAGGTACTGATAAAATTGCAAACAGGCGGTAGACAGGAGCCTGGCTGTTTCACAGATGATTGAGCATTAAGGTGGTGATAATGTTCAGCTGGTTATAGTCAAGGAATTCAGCCATGTCCCGTATCGTTTTGCAGTCCAGTGTATCGAGCAAAATAAACCCCAGCGAATTGTCAAAAAAACAACAAAAAGCGGCTAAAAAGACAGCGTTGTCGGTGTCTTGTGCTTTATCAATATAGCTTTCTATTTGCTTCCAGTTTGGTGAGACATCCTGGAGCTTGCTGATTTGTGCAGAGCCAGCCTCTATGTATTACGAGCCGACTGGCATTTCACTCACCGTTGGGATGCATTAATAGAAGCGCGATTGCTGGACTTGCCGGATGCAGAGGATAAGCGTTCGGGTGCATTGCTGGGTTTATATCGCCATATTGGCAACAATATAAAAATTGGTGTCGGTTATAACTTCACCGATTTTTCAGATGATTTAACCGATCTGGATTTTAACAGTCAGGGTGTGTTTATTAATTTTGTTGGAAAAATATAGAAAAAGATCTGTGAATTGTAGACGTAAGAAAGCATCACAACAAATCAAAAGGAGAAATCACCCCCTGCCCGCCTTGATTCAATACATGTGTATAAATCATCGTGGTTTGCAAATCCGCATGCCCTAACAAAGATTGAATTGTGCGAATATCCGTTCCCGTTTGCAATAAATGCGTTGCAAAAGAATGCCGAAAAGTATGGGCAGAAACCCTCTTTATAATGCCACATTGCCTAACAGAACGTTTAATCGCTTTGTTAATCACCGATTGATCTATATGGTGGCGACGGCTTACCTCCGAACGAGGGTCTAGTGAAATATTTCGGCCAGGAAAAACATACTGCCACCCCAACTCCCTATCGGCATTAGGATATTTTTTACTTAAAGCAAAAGGTAAATAAACCGAACCAAAACCATTATCCAGATCCTGCTGATGAATCAACGCAACCTTTTCTAAATGTAATTGCAAAGAAACCACAATACCATCCGCAAGTGGAGTTACTCGATCTTTTTTACCCTTGCCATCTCTGACCGTGATTTGCTTAAAACCAAAATCTACATCCTGAACCCGCAAACGCACTGCCTCAGAAATACGCAAGCCACTCGCATACAATAACTTAACAACCAAACCTGCCGTACCATCTATCAAAGTTATAACCTGACTTACCTCCTTCTTAGATAGCACAACAGGAATCCTGGGTTCTTTACGAGAACGACTTGCATTCACCCCTTCCAAAGGTTTTTGCAAAACTTTGGAATACAAAAATACTAATGCATTTAATGCCTGATTTTGCGTAGAGGGAGCGACCTGTTTTTTAACCGCCAGATAAGTTAAAAATTGCTCAACTTTTGCCTCAGAATCCACAAGTAACTCATCACGGCTTAGTAAACCATGAAATTTAACAAACCGACGAACCCAATCGCAATAAGTCTCCTCTGTACGAAAAGCATAGCCAAGTCTACGCAATAAATCACGCATATCATCCAGTAAACGTTTGTCTTTTAATGCAGTGCTTGACATGATTTCCTTGTCCTAAATGACAGATTATTACAATAATACCGAATATAAAAGCAAATTGACAGCACCTAAAAATACTGTCAAAAATCCATACTTTATAGTGTATTATTCGAGATCAAGGCAATATTGCCTTATACTAAATGTTATGTGTAAAAAACAGGACATACATGAATCTAAATAGTTATATCAAATCGTTACCCACAAAAAGAAAATTAAGCGAAGTTAAAATAAAAATAATAACTCGCTTATGGGGTAATGAATCAAATAAATTCCCCAAACCTTGGGTGTCTTCGGAAGAATTATTGAAACTGACGGATCAAAAATACTTTGATAGACGTACTAGAGAATTAAGAGATCAGCTTGGTTGCAATGTTGAAAGCTCATATATTGAAAAGTTTAATGGTCATGCTTGGAGACTAAAATCTAGCAAACTAGCACCACCACAAGACCGAGATTATCTAACTCAAAACCAGAAAGATAAATTATTTAATGATAACGATTTCACTTGCGTAACTTGTGGTTTAAAAATATCCGCAGGTATACGGGGGTTACAGGCTGACCACAAAGTTCCTCTCTCACGGGGTGGATCAAATGACCTCATTAACTGGCAGCCTATGTGCAACAACTGCAATGTCGGAAAGAGAAGAGCATGTGAAGGTTGTTCTCTTGAATGCAAAACATGCTCATGGGCATTTCCTGAGAAATTTGGTGTTAAAACAATGGTCTCAATTAGTGAAAAAACTTTGCGCCGTGTCGATGCCTATTCGGATAAAGTAGGCACAACACGTGACAAAGTAATGGAAGAAGCATCAGAATATTATCTTGATGAAAAAGAGAACAACTAAGCTACTTCTTTCGCCTTGTTAGCAGCATCAAGAGCTTTGAATATTTCTTTACCTACCGCCTCAGCAACAGGTGGTGGAAATGCATTACCAACTTGCCTATACGCAGGAGTTTTCTTTCCATAAAATTCCCACCAATCAGGAAAGCCTTGGATTCGGGCAGTCATTCTTACAGTTAATAACGGCATGTTTTTAAATTCTTCTTTATCTTTGTAACCAGTGAAATTCTTTTCAGGTGGCTCATTGCCAACTATATTGCCATTTACATGTAAGTCTTGCCATGCCCGCCTAGATCTTGTCGGGCCAAGATCTGGCCCTCCATGTTTCTTTGAGCCACCAACTAACGTTGGTGCAATTTTATTGGCTTTAGCTTTCCAATTGTCAACCTCAGTCCAGCCATTTTCAGCCATTAAGTCATATAGAGCTTCACCAACTGTCGGTGGCGTAATTTTATAATCTGGCCAATTGAACAAGCCTGCATATTCAGGCCTGAGAGCCACCAAAACAACCCGAGGCCTTAATTGTGGTACGCCAAAATCAGAGGCATTCAACAATTTCCAAAATGTTATATACCCAAGTTTGTTAAGTGACGCATCAATTTCACTTCTGTAAGAATCAAATTTTGGCTCTAGCAGGCCTGAAACATTTTCAAGCATTACTGCTTTAGGTAAAGTTCTAGCGACAATTTTTAATGCCGCAGGAAAAAGGTCTCTCTCATCATCTTTTCCTAATTGCTTTCCAGCTTTAGAGAATGGAGGGCAAGGTACACCGCCAGCAACTAAGTCAATTCCCTTATAATTATGAGCTTCATGCTCAGCAAAATATTCAACACAGCCTTCAATTATTCTTTCCCAGCCAAGAGAGTGAACATCGTTGTTATACATCAGCGTTTTACATGCAGGCTTCTCAATTTCAATTAAAACCTTATGCTTAAATCCCGCTAAATGAAGCCCTAATGCTTGGCCACCAGCTCCGGCACATAATTCAATAGAAGTATATTCTTGAGGCATAGGTATCAATCTCTTGTGTTAGTGTCCATATGAACGTATAGTAAATGAATTATTTACCAATGTAAATGGTTTATTTACTTTTATGAACGTTTTATCTCCAGAAGAAATTATTGAACAAGTGAAAATTATAACCGGTGACAGGTTTGATAGCGACCTTGCAAAAAGGCTTAATATAGATAAACAGTCTTTCCCTCAATATAAAAATAAAAAAACCGTAGATTTACAGCAAAAAATAATAACCTTGCTGCTTTCAGAGATGCGCAATAAAAATGAAACACATAACGAACAAGGATAGATTGTGAGAGCGGAGCGAACCACAATCTTATCCTGTTGTTGGACAAGCCCGTGGCACACTATATAAGAAAATATCTTTTTTGAAATTAAGAGGTGTGATGCTCTTTTTTTATGAGCACTTTATTCTGGACGAACAGAACTTGCAGCGATGATGCTGCAAAAAAATCAGGTTGTTTTCATGTGTTTATTTCCTTTAATGTTAGGTGAGTTTATTACCCTGTTTTAGCCCTT
>CAYQXD010000012.1:0-32211 GCA_964421315.1 uncultured Thiotrichaceae bacterium
ACGCATCCACCTTTGGCTGGTATTTCGGTGGATGCGCTATGCTTATCCACCCTACAAACTCATTACGCTGTTAACATCCCATTCTTAAATGTAAGAATTAAACATTGAAACTTTCTCCGCATCCACACAGGTCTTTCACGTTCGGATTGGTGAATTTAAACTGGCGGCTTAATCCTTCGCTAATAAAATCAATCACTGTGCCTTTGATGATGGGGTAGGCCTTTTCATCAACCGCTATGGTTATATCGCTATTGATTTCAAATATTTTGTCATTGGCCTCTGCTTTATCAAGAAAACCAATGTTATAGGCATAACCGGAGCAGCCCAGGGTTTTTACCCCCAGACGCAAACCGATACCGTGACCACGCTCTGTCAGCATGGTGTAAACATGGTCAATGGCCTGTTGCGTCATGCCAATAGCATCTTTGTTTGTAGTTGTGTTCATCCGATGGCACCTTCAAGACTAATGTTCAATAATTTCTGGGCCTCAACCGCGAACTCCATGGGTAACTCATTGAGCACCTGTTTGCAGAAACCATTAACAATCATGGCGATGGCTTCTTCCTCGTCAATGCCGCGTTGTTGGCAATAAAATAACTGGTCCTCACCGATGCGCGAAGTGGTGGCTTCGTGTTCCACACGGGCACTGTGGTTGCGTACTTCCATGTAAGGGAAGGTGTGGGCTGCGCATCGATCACCGAGTAATAATGAATCACACTGGGTATGGTTGCGTGCATTGTGTGCATTGGGTGAAATGCGCACCAGTCCGCGATAGGCATTTTGGCCGTGGCCGGAGGAAATGCCTTTGGACAGGATGGTGCTGCGGGTGTTTTTACCGATGTGGATCATCTTGGTACCGGTGTCGGCCTGCTGATAATTGGCGGTCATCGCCACGGAATAAAATTCACCGACGGAGTTATCGCCGCGTAATATACAGCTGGGGTATTTCCAGGTAATGGCGGAGCCAGTTTCTACCTGAGTCCAGGAAATGTGCGAGTTATCACCGCGACAGTCACCGCGTTTGGTAACAAAGTTGTAAATGCCGCCTTTGCCGTTTTTGTCACCCGGGTACCAGTTTTGCACGGTAGAGTATTTAATGGTGGCATCTTTCAGTGCAATCAGTTCGACCACCGCCGCGTGTAACTGGTTTTCGTCGCGCATCGGTGCGGTGCAGCCTTCCAGATAACTGACATAACTGCCTTCGTCGGCAATAATTAAGGTGCGTTCAAACTGCCCGGTATTGGCCTGATTAATGCGAAAATAGGTGGATAACTCCATCGGGCAATGCACTCCTTTGGGTATGTAACAGAATGAACCATCGGTAAATACGGCGGAATTGAGGGTGGCAAAAAAGTTATCACGATAGGGTACTACTGTGCCCAGATATTGTTTAACCAGATCGGGGTGATTTTTCACCGCATCGGAGAATGAGCAGAAGATAATGCCGAGTTCGGATAACTCAGTCTGGAAGGTGGTGGCTACCGAAATGCTGTCAAATACCGCATCCACTGCTACGCCAGCGAGGCGTTTTTGTTCACCCAGCGGGATGCCGAGTTTTTTGTAGGTTTCGAGCAGTTCCGGTTCAATTTCATCCAGACTTTTGGGTGCGCCACTGCTGGATTTTGGTGCAGAGTAATAGGAGATGGCCTGATAGTCGATATGCTGGTGGTGGATACTGGCCCAGTGGGGCTCTTTCATTTGCAGCCAGCTTTGATACGCTTTCAGCCGCCAATTAAGTAAAAATTCAGGTTCGTTCTTTTTAGCTGAGATGAAACGAATAACGTCTTCATTGAGGCCGGGCGCGACTGTATCGGTTTCTACCTCCGTGACAAAACCGTGCTGGTATTCCTGGTCTACCAGGCGTTGAATGTCCTGATTGCTTTTCATGGTTGTGTTACCTCGACGGACTGGTTAACAGTATATCCACCTTGTTACTCAATTATTATACGAATAACCTGGTAAAATAGTCAAGTATTACCCATGCTGTCTGTCATGTTATCTGGGATGTTTTTTGTTGAGCTTTTTATTGAAGCTAGCCATGACTATAGCAATCCGTGGTGCTATTATTAAAAGTGACAATCCTCTATTTTACTAAAGAGAGGTAATAAAAATGACACACATTCAAATAGCACCGGATGTCGAGTTTAAGCTGGATATCGATCTGCCTGAAATTACCGATGGCAGCCGAGACTACGACTTACAACAACATAAAGCAGAAGTTTATGCCGTGTTTGAGGAAAGGCTGAAAAAAGCCTTTCCGGAAGGTTTTAAGATTAATACCTTTGAATTTGGCCAGGAAGTGAGAAAACACTAAGTTGTTTTGTAGCGTTAATTAATAGAGACTTTTGCACGAAGCATATTTTCCGCCCTGGCGGCGTTAAAAATGGTCTCAAAATGCTCATTTACTAAGTGTAAACTGCGCTTTTTCGACACAATTGCCGTGGTAAATTATGCAAAATCTACATCGTGCAAAGGTCTCTAATAATAGTGGCCTGGTTTCTCTTTTTTATGAGATGAAACATGGATAAAAAACGTTTATTGATAACCGGCGGTTCCGGTTTTATCGGCACTCAGCTTGTGCCTGTGTTATTGGCACAGGATTATGCGGTGACGGTGTTGACGCGTAATCCGGAAAAAACGGCTGAGCATTTCAATCATACTGTTTCCACCATACAACAACTTGATAAACTTAATGAGTCGGCTGTTTTTGATGTGGTTATTAATTTGGCTGGGCAGGGAATAACCGATAAACGCTGGACACCGCGCATCAAAAAACAGTTACGTGACAGCCGCATAATCACCACGCAAAAATTAATATATTTTCTACAAGCGGCTAAGAAAAAACCTGAATGTCTTATCAGTGGCTCAGCCATCGGTTATTACGGCAATCAGGGTGAAACACTTGTTGATGAACAAATGTCCGGTGACAGCAGTTTCTCCAGCAAACTTTGTTCTGACTGGGAACATGAAGCACAGCAGGCAGAAGCACTGGGGATAAGAACCTGTTATTTGCGAACGGCAATTGTATTAGGCAAAAACGGCGGTGCGCTAGCTAAAATGCTACCCGCGTTCAAGTTGGGTTTGGGTGGTTCTATGGGCAATGGTAGGCAATGGATGTCATGGGTTCATATTGATGATCTGATTGGCATCATTCTTTATGCTATAAACCATAAAGAAATAAAGGGGGCAATTAATGGGGCTGCACCCAATCCGGTAACCAATAAAGTGTTCTCATCAACCCTGGCACGGGTATTAAATCGTCCCGCATTGTTGCCGATGCCGGCCTTTGTATTGAAATTGATGCTGGGTGAAATGGCAGAAGAGTTATTGTTATCCGGTCAGCGCGTTCTACCAAAAAAAATACTGGATGCGGGTTATGAGTTTCAGTATGCAGAACTTGAAAATGCTTTGTCTGAAGTATTAGTCAAAAGCATTTAGCCGCGAAGGGTTGCTCCTGCGCACCATGCGCCCGCGACATAATCGCACCATACATGTTAACGCAAAAGACACGCTCAAAACCCTGTATTCCTGTAAAATATCCTGTTTAGTCATTCTAAACACAAAACACCTATGCTAACTTTCACCCACAACGACATAAAAAACGAAACTGATTCGGGTAGCTTTCAACGCGGTTTGGCGTACTTTAAAAACGGCATGGTGGAACACCTGAAAATCATTCAGGCCAGAAAAAACGCGGTGATTTTATATAGTGAAGTTGAAGGCAGCAGTTATGACCTTTATGAGCAAAATATATCCATTAATCAGGAATATGGTGTGACTGATATTGATGGTGATTGCACCTGCCCGGTAGGTTTTAACTGTAAACATGTGGCCGCCAGTTGCCTGCAATATTTATCGATGAATAATGCTGCTCTTGTTTCTACTATTGCCACTGCGGATGAAATCACTCAACAGGCTAATGAGCAAGTTGATAGTAGCTTGTCCTGGTTAGATGAGTTTGTCGCAGTCGGTGAGTCAACAACATCTTATGCATCTGTATCCAGTGATGAATTTATCAGTTATGCGCTGACACCTGTAAATATAGGTATTGGCTTAACAGTAAAACCGTTAAAAAATCGTTACCTTAAAAAGGGTGGTTTGGGCAAAGGCAGGTTAGTGAGTCTTTATAATCTCTGCAATAGTTATGCGCTGTATGATAGTTTGCAGGATATTGACAGGGAAATAGCAGAAATGCTGGCCGCACAAAATGATGATGGGTGGCGTGTAGGTGAATTAAATATTTCTGGCGAAATAGGCTCTCTGGTATTAAACAAAATAATTGAAACTGGGCGTTGCCACTGGCTAAACCCACAGAATCCAGTAATAACCATGGCTGAGCCTCGTGATCTACAGCTTAACTGGATTGACACAGGCGATGGTAGACAGCGCCTGGATATAAGCGTGCGGCCAGATTGTTTAATCTTAAAATGTCAGCCAGCTATGTATGTTGATTGCGAGAGTTATGAAATAGGTGAAATAAAAGGTGCTGACTTTAATTTAAAACAGTGGAAAATGTTACTGGATATGCCACTTATACCAGCGGCAAGCTGCGCACAATTCAGCCAGAAGTTGTTGTTATCATGCCCAGACACAAAGTTGCCGCCGCCACAGAAAATAGACATTATTCAGATTAAAGAACCGGCTGTTCCCAGCCTTTTTTTATACGGTGATGTTAATGCAGATACCGGTTATCGTGCTCATTTTATGCGTTTGAGATTTCATTATGGCGATTATGAAATCAGAACATCTCCCGGCTCTACAGTTGTAAATTTGCTTGAAGATGATAAGGCAGTGACTGTGCATCGTGATTTAATGGCAGAGCAAGCGGCATTAGAGCAGCTTAAAAATGAAGGCTTTCAGACTATGCCGGGTGAGTATCAGGGTGATGTTATCTTTGCTGCAATATCCAGTCTGTCTCATAAGACTAGCGCTGACCGCTGGCAGGATTTTTTACAGCAAAAGCTACCTGAACTTGAAAGCCAGGGCTGGTTGATAGAAAAAGATAGTAGCTTTCAAATAGAATTTTTGCAGGTGGATAACTGGGATGTAGAAATTGAATCCGATAATGACTGGTTTGATTTACGATTTGATCTGGAGGTTGCCGGAAAAAAGATTCCTTTGTTGCCATTAATTGCAGAAGTGTTGCATGCTTATGACTTAAATAATTTACCTGAAACCATTTCTCTGCCCTTAGGTGACAGCAAATATCTGCAAATTCCTGTAGAGCGCATCCGTCCCATTTTTCAAACACTGTATGAACTTTTTGACACACAATCTATTAGTGAAGATGGCAAACTTCGCCTGAGCCGGTTTGATGCCACCCGACTGGCAGAATTGGAAGAAAATAATGAATTAAACTGGACGGGCGGTGAGGCAATGCGTCAACTGGGACGCAAACTTAAAAACTTTAAAGGCATAAAAAGAGTTGCACCACCACGCGGCTTAAAAGCAAACTTACGTGATTACCAGCAACAGGGTTTAAACTGGTTGGGTTTTTTACGCGAATATAAATTTAATGGCATCCTTGCCGATGATATGGGTCTTGGCAAAACCGTACAGACCCTGACGCATCTGCTAAAAGAAAAAGAAGCAAAACGCAAGGATAAGCCCTGCCTTATCCTTGCCCCAACCAGCTTGATGAGTAACTGGCGACGCGAAGCCGAGTTGTTCACCCCAAAACTTAAAGTGCTGATTTTACAGGGCGCAGAGCGCAAACAGCATTTTGACAAAATTAATCAATATGACCTGATATTAAGCACCTATCCATTACTGGTTCGCGATCAGGAAACACTGCTTGCCTATGAATACTATTATTTGATTTTAGATG
Organism: uncultured Thiotrichaceae bacterium; assembly: GCA_964421315.1. Taxonomy (GTDB): domain Bacteria; phylum Pseudomonadota; class Gammaproteobacteria; order SZUA-229; family SZUA-229. Next base: position 5,828 of record CAYQXD010000012.1, read on the forward strand.
AAGCGCAGGTAATTAAAAATCCGTTAGCAAAAGCCGCACGCATGGCACGCAAGATAAACTGTCAGCACCGTTTATGCCTGACTGGAACGCCGATGGAAAACCACCTGGGTGAGTTGTGGGCGTTATTCGATTTTCTTATGCCCGGTTGTTTAGGCGATCAAAAATCATTTAATTTGCACTACCGTAATCCTATTGAAAAACAGGGCGATGATGAACAGCGGCAACGCCTGGTGCGCCGCATAACCCCTTTCATGTTGCGCCGTAGCAAATCGGAGGTGGTAAAAGAGCTGCCAGAAAAAACAGAAATTATTCGCGCCACAACATTCGATAAACAACAGGCTGCACTGTATGAAAGCATACGTTTATCCATGCAGAAAAAAGTGCGCGACGCGATTAAACAAAAAGGTCTGGCACGTAGCCACATTACCATTTTAGATGCCTTGTTAAAACTGCGCCAAACCTGTTGCGACCCGAAACTGTTATCGCTGACACAGGCAAAAAAAGTAAAGTCATCTGCCAAGCTCGAAATGTTGATGGAAATGCTACCGGAAATGCTGGAAGAGGGTCGGCGTATTTTACTGTTTTCTCAATTTACAAAAATGCTGGCAATAATAGAACAGGAACTAAAAAATAAAAAAATCAGCTATACCAAACTCACTGGCCAAACCACAAAACGTGATGAAGTCATCGAACAATTTAAACGCGGTGAAGCCAATGTGTTTTTAATTAGCTTAAAAGCCGGTGGTGTTGGTCTTAATCTGACTGAAGCCGACACCGTTATTCATTATGACCCGTGGTGGAACCCGGCGGTAGAAAGACAGGCAACCGACCGCGCCCATCGTATCGGTCAGAACAAAGCGGTATTTGTTTATAAGTTAATCGTTGAAAATACATTAGAAGAAAAAATCATGGACATGCAGGAGCGAAAGCAGGCGTTGGCAGATGGTGTTTATAGCAAAGCGGGTTCAGGTAAAAATTTAAAATTAACGGCAGATGATTTGCAGGAATTGTTTGCACCGTTGTCTACTTAATTCGTAACTACTCAGCGTATTAGGTAAATAGTCTGTAGGTATTTAGTCTGTTAGGGGTTGATGCTACAAGCACTTCGCTTGCAGCCCTAAACAGCTACAGACTATTTACCTAATACGCTGAATAGTTACTAATTCGTGTTATTAATACGATCAGGGAGAGGTCAAATTATGAAGTTTACTTTTCGATTATTCAACATTGTTTTATTCTTGTGCTGCCTGGGTGTGCCGCTTTCTTTAGCTGCCAATGGTGATAAAAAATTACCGGATTTATTGTTAGCGAATATTTACCAGGCTGATGTCAATCTGCAAAATTACTGGGTTAGCGAAAAATATGATGGCGTAAGGGCCTACTGGAATGGCGCAAACTTTGTATCACGCCAGGGTAATATTTACTTTGCGCCACAATGGTTTACCGATGTTTTGCCTACAGTGGCTCTGGATGGTGAACTTTGGTCGGGGCGAGGGACATTTGACAAACTTTCTGGTGTGGTCAGGCGGCAGTCACCGGATGATGCTAGTTGGTTCGGTATTAAATTTATGGCTTTTGATTTGCCGGGCCATACGGGGACGTTTGATGAAAGATTAAAGCGGCTTGAAGAAATAGTGGCTGATATAAACGCGCCGCATATTAAACTGGTTGCGCAGTTTAAAGTTTCAAACCATGAGGGTTTGATTAAAAAACTGGATGACGTTGTTGAGCGCGGCGGTGAGGGGTTAATGTTGCATTTAGCTTCGTCAGTATACAAAAGTGGTCGTTCTGATGACTTGCTGAAACTTAAAAAACACTTCGATGCTGAAGCGGTAGTAATAAATTATATTCCCGGGAAAGGTAAGTACAAAGGATTGTTAGGTTCAATGCTGGTCGAAACCGCGGATAAAAAAAGCTTTAAAATAGGCACAGGTTTTTCTGATAGGGAAAGAAAAAATCCGCCTGCAATTGGCTCTATTATTACCTACAAATATTTTGGCTTAACGAATAAGGGAATTCCACGATTTGCCAGCTTTGTGCGAGTGAGAGATACTTATTGATGTTGGTTAAGGACAAAGGCAAAAGAGCCTGTATAATAGAAACATCATTATTTCCATTCTTTTACGAGAACCGTATTATGAAAAATAATAAAAGTGCCATACAAAAGTCAGTGTATTATTCAGGCTTTGTCAGTTTTGTGGCCGCTATTGCCTGTCTGATTATTCTCTATTTAAAGATAGGTGGTTTAGGTTGGCAAAATCCTGTTTCTGCTAGTTTAATGGCCACTTCGTTCTTTTTTGCATCAGTGGGTGTGGTTCTCCTCACTATGGGGAGTTGTAACATTCCCAGCTTTAAAGTTAGTAGTACCGATTCATAAGTAACCATTACTCTTTCAATGCAATAATGATGGCTTCAGACAGCCTGATGGTTATTGCGCATCATTGTTTGTAGAGTATCTATGGTAACTGGTGGTCAATATTCGCCCTACGAATGCCCCGTCCTGCGCCTAAAACTTATTCATTTTAGGGATAAAAACAAATCCGCTCGATCTGTGACTGGATTCTCTTACTTACGGTAATACGTTAAATAGTTACTAAAAAACAGATTGTGGTATAAAATCAGCGGTTTTTATCCATCCTTAGGTGCGTAAACAGCACATCCATGTGCTACTACTCCATCCTTTGGTTCGTAAACGGCACATCCGTGTGCCACTACTCTGTGGGAATACCAGGAAATCTTATGTCACAACAATCTCGCGTCAGTAAATCAATGGGTAAAATCGCCGTGGTCATGGGCAGTCAGAGCGACTGGCCGGTTATGCAACATGCTGTAGAGCAGCTTGAAGCCTTTGGCATTGAGTATGAAGCCAGGGTGGTCTCGGCACACCGCACACCTGAATTGTTATTTGAATTTGCAGGTTCGGCACGTGCCAATGGTTTTGCCGCTATTATTGCGGGTGCCGGTGGTGCAGCGCACCTGCCGGGTATGCTGGCAGCAAAAACCACCTTGCCAGTATTGGGCGTACCCGTTCCATCAAAATACCTTAAAGGTATGGATTCTTTATTATCCATTGTGCAGATGCCGAAAGGTATTCCAGTGGCAACCTATGCTGTGGGTGAGGCGGGTGCGGCGAATGCGGCTTTGTCTGCAATATCCATCCTGGCGATTGAAAATGAATCACTGGCAAAAAAGCTGGATGAGTTTAGAGAAAAACAGCAGCAAGCTGTTTTTGCTATGAGTCTGCCACCTGCGGGCAGCTAACGTTGGATGGCTCAACATGAATAGTGAATACTGTGCAACTAAAGAAATTTTACCGGGTGCAACACTGGGTGTATTAGGCGGCGGGCAGTTAGGCCGTATGTTTTGTGTGGCTGCCCGTACCATGGGTTACCGCGTGGTGGTGCTGGATCCTGATCCGGTATGTGGTGCAGGGTTTATTGCCGATGTGCATATCCAGGCAGATTATACTGATTTGTCAGCACTTGAAGAAATGGCAAAACAGTGTGATGTTATCACTCTGGAGTTTGAAAATATCCCATCTCAAAGCGTGCGTTTTATAGCGGATAAAACCACCGTTTTTCCGGCTGCGGAGTCGTTGGAAATTGCACAAAATCGTGACCTGGAAAAGCAGTTCGCGCAAAAATCCGGTTTGCAGCCGGTGCCTTATTTTGTTCTGTTACAGGAGAATGATTTGCAGCTTGCTGCGGATACTGTTGGTTTTCCGGCTATATTAAAAAGCAATACTTTAGGTTATGACGGCAAAGGCCAGTTTGTTGTTAATGATTTTTCACAGCTTGGCGAAGCTTATAAGGCTGTCGGCAAGGTCGACTGCGTGCTGGAGAAAAAAATTAATATCAGATGTGAAGTGTCGGCCATTGTAGCGAGAAATGCGCGTACAGAGCTAGCGAGTTTTCCGGTTTCAGAAAACCAGCATAGAAACGGTGTTTTGCACATGAGCATTGTGCCAGCACGGGTTGATAAAAAAATTAGCCAGCAAGCAATTGAAGGTGCTTCAATTCTTGCTGATGCTATGTCTTATGTTGGCATATTAGCTGTCGAGTTTTTTGTAAGTGATGATAACGTACTGTATTTTAATGAGATGGCGCCACGCCCGCATAACAGTGGTCATTACACAAAAGATGCCTGTGTTACCTCACAGTTTGAGCAGCAGGTGCGTATGATGTGCGGTTTAAAGCCCGGTGATACCCGGCTTATGTCACCGGTGGTAATGGTCAATATGCTGGGTGATTTATGGCCTCTTGACTGGCTGAGTATATTTACCCAGAACAATATTAAGTTACATCTTTATGGAAAAACCGAAGCACGCTCTGGTCGGAAGATGGGACACTTTAACGTTTTGGCTGAAGATGTTGAATCTGCGCTTACTGTGGCTGAAGAGGTTTTTGATAGGCTTTCGAGGGTGCGACTGGGAAAACGTAATGAAAAGTGAAAAGTGAAAAATTAACAGCACGAATATTTGGGTTGTCATCTTGAACGAATGTGAAAGATTTTATGCCTTGGTAGTAAAAGATCTTTCACTATCGTTCAAGATAGCGGGTAACTATTAAGCCCAGTGTTTTTCCATTTTTCACTTTTCATTATTCATTTTTCATTACCGATCTAACGCCGACGATCCTGATGACGGTTTTTGTTACGACCCTGTTTCCGGTTGCCACCAGGCTTCCCAGATTTGGGTCGGTGAGTCCGTCTTTCCATTTTAACAGGAGGCTTCGGTGTCGTAAGCAAATCACTGCTTACCGCTTCTTTGCCTATTTTCTGGTCGATGTATTCTTCGATATCCATGATGTAATGCGCAAAGTCTTCGCAGGCAAAACTAATGGCAAAACCACTGGCACCGGCGCGAGCGGTGCGGCCAATACGGTGTACGTAGTCTTCACCTGATTGTGGCAGGTCAAAGTTGAATATATGGCTGACCTCAGGGATATGTAGTCCGCGTGCGGCAACGTCGGTTGCAACCAGGGTGCTAAATTCACCATCCTGAAATTTCTTTAGCAGGCTTTGTCGCTTTTTCTGTGGTACATCGCCAGATAATAAGGCTGACTTGTAACCATTGCCTTCAAGCCAGGCGTAAACCTTATCGGCCACTCTTTTGGTATTGATAAAGACAATACTGCGGGTTGGTTTTAGCTTTTTCATTAAACCGAGTAATAGAGGAATCTTTTCTTCATTGGCAGGGTAATAGATAGACTGCACAATTTTATCGGCGGTTTTTGTTTCTGACTGAATGCGTATTTCCGCAGGGTCATTCATGTGTACATAAGCAAGTTCACCAATACGGTGAGACAAGGTGGCTGAAAACAGCATGCTTAAACGCTTGTCCGGTTCCGGGCAGCGGTGCAATAAATAACGCATGTCATCAATAAAACCCAGATCAAACATGCGATCAGCTTCATCGAGAATAACAACATCGCAGGCTTTCAGGCTAAATACTTTTTGCTTAAAAAAGTCGATGGTGCGTCCCGGCGTGCCAATAAGAATATCGACACCTGCTGCCAGTATGTTGCGCTGTTTGTCATAATCGGTGCCGCCATAAGCCAGTCCAAGCGTAAGATTTGTGTGCTTGCCAAGGACTAATGCGTCTTTATGTATTTGAATAGCCAGTTCTCGCGTTGGTGCCAGTATCATGGCGCGAACCTGTGTTTTTTGGCGGTTAGCATGGCTGGGTTTGCTTATCAGATGATTCATGCAGGCAACCATAAAGGCGGCGGTTTTACCGGTTCCGGTTTGTGCTTCACCTGCTACATCTTTACCACTAAGGGCAATAGGGATGCTTTGTGCCTGAATAGGCGTGCAAAATTCAAAACCGGCATCATCCAGACCTTTTAATAAGTTAGGGTCGAGATCGAAGTCGGTAAAGCGTATTTCCGTGAGGTGGTTATTCGTGGGATGATTTTTCATGGGATGATGATTCATGGAGGCGTAGCTTACAGTAATTTGCAATAAAGGTCGCATTAGGGGGTGTACAAATTTAAAAAATAGACTAATATATGAGGCATCATTATCTTGATCTCCGAATACTTACGAAACTTTCCAGTATAAAATAGTTAAATATTGCAGAATACTTAGATCGTCACGGATTATTCATAACAAATTCTTTCTCATCGCAAACGTCATATAGAAAACGATAAGCGCGATAATTAGATATATTAATAACAATATATGTCCATGGATGGACGGTATATAGAAAACGCAGGAGCATTTTTCTTTATGTCCATGGATGGACGGTATATAGAAAACGCAGGAGCATTTTTCTTAAAAAACTAAATGAGGTTCCACGTTGAGCAGCGATATTGTTTACGTAACAGATGATACTTTTGAACAAGAAGTATTGCAGTCTGAAATTCCTGTATTGGTTGATTATTGGGCAGAGTGGTGCGGCCCCTGCAAGATGATCGCCCCTCTTCTTGATGAAATTGTGGCTGACTATGCAGGCAAGCTAAAGATTGCTAAATTAAATATTGATGAGAATTCAGCGACCCCCCCCAAATTTGGTATTCGCGGTATTCCAACACTGATGATTTTTAAAGACGGTGACGTTGAAGCAACAAAAGTAGGTGCGTTATCTAAATCACAGTTAACTGCTTTTATTGACAGTAGCTTGTGATTTCTGATGCTGTCATATAACTGTTGTCATAGAGTTGTTGCCATAGATTCTAAGCTATAGTTTGTGTTATCCGGATTAGCCGTCATCAAGCCACACTGTTTATCAATGGCGCGAGATAGTGGCACGAAGCCTGTAGTCACAATCTGTGTCCAGTATAAATAGCTACTGCAGAGACATCTAATGTCTGTTGGCCTATCTAAATTTAAAAGCAGATATCAATGTGAGAGCTTTGCACAAAGACTTTTGTCTGCATGGTGCAAAGTTTTTAAATAATTCGTAGCTACTCTTAAGAGAGTAGCAAAAACAGAAGGTACTACTCATATCATGATCTGAGTAGTTACAATCATTCCTAAATTCAAATCAAATACCCTTTCTAATTATGAATCTTTCCGACTTAAAACTAAAACCCGTTCCAGAATTACTTGAAATAGCATCATCAATGAAACTTGATAATGTTTCGCGCTTGAAAAAACAGGACATTATTTTTGCCATTCTCAAAGCACACGCTAAAGGTGGCGATGATATTTTTGGTGGCGGTGTACTGGAAATTTTGCAGGATGGATTTGGCTTTTTGCGTTCGGCGGAAGGTTCGTATCTGGCCGGCCCAGATGATATTTATGTGTCACCTAGTCAGATTCGACGTTTTAGTATGCGCACTGGTGATACCATTGAAGGCAAGATTCGACCACCAAAGGATAGCGAACGTTACTTCGCCATGCTTAAAGTGGATAAAATTAATTATGATTCACCGGAAAACACACGCAACAAAATTGCCTTTGAAAATTTAACGCCATTACATCCTAATGAACGTTTTATAATGGAACGGGGTAATGGCAGTACCGAAGATATTACTGCACGCATCATTGATCTCATGTCGCCGGTTGGCAAAGGTCAACGTGGTCTGATTGTATCGCCGCCTAAAGCCGGTAAAACCATGATGTTAAATCATATTGCACAGTCTATAGCGGCAAATTGCCCGGAATGTTATCTCATCGTATTACTGATTGATGAGCGCCCGGAAGAGGTGACAGAAATGGAGCGTAGCGTGCGTGGTGAGGTAGTGTCATCCACTTTTGATGAACCTGCAAGCCGTCATGTGCAGGTTGCCGAAATGGTCATTGAAAAAGCCAAACGTCTGGCAGAACATAAAAAAGATGTGGTTATTTTACTTGATTCCATTACCCGTTTAGCGCGCGCTTACAATACCGTTATTCCATCATCCGGTAAAGTGTTAACCGGTGGTATCGATGCACATGCTTTGCATCGTCCCAAGCGCTTCTTTGGTGCGGCTAGAAATATAGAAGAAGGGGGCAGTATTACCATCCTGGCAACTGCGCTGGTGGATACCGGTTCCAAAATGGATGAAGTGATTTACGAAGAATTTAAAGGTACCGGTAATATGGAGATTCATCTGGATCGACGCATTACAGAAAAGCGTATCTTCCCGGCAATTAATATCAATCGCTCCGGCACGCGACGTGAAGAGTTGCTGACTAAGCCGGATGAATTGCAGAAGATGTGGATATTACGTCGCTTATTACAACCCATGGATGAGGTTGGTGCTATTGAATTCCTCCTGGGTAAATTGCAGGCAACTAAAACCAATGCTGAGTTTTTTGATTCTATGAAGGGATAGGAAGCGACAATGAAAAATGAAAAATGAAAAATGAAAAATTAGTAAGCTCGCCTTTTATTTATTTTTTGTTTTTTGTTTTATTATTTAGTGGGAAAATATTTGCAGGTGAGGTTCGGGTTGCGGTTGCTAGTAATTTTAAATTTACCTTACAAAAAATTGCTGTTGATTATAAAGTGGCCACGGGTCATGACTTAAAAATCAGCAGTGGTTCTAGTGGTAAGCTGTTCATGCAGATTAAATATGGTGCGCCATTCGATGTTTTTTTGTCTGCCGATGAAAAACTTCCCCTGCGATTAATTGCCGATAAAATAGCAAGCAGTAAAAGTGCCACTGTTTATGCTTTGGGTAAGTTGGTTTTTATTTCTAATATTGAAACCAGCGGTGCCTGTGAAAACATCCTCAACTCAAATCAATTAAAACATTTAGCCATAGCCAATCCAAAAATAGCACCTTATGGACTGGCAGCTAAACAGGTATTGCAAAAGCTTGATTTGTGGCAGCAGCTACAGCCTCATCTTGTTATGGGCGAAAATATCGTGCAGACATTGCAGTTTGTTTCTACTAAAAATGCGGGCGCTGGTTTTGTCTCCCAGTCTATGCTCAATATGGACAAAGCAATGGAATACGTCTGCGTATGGCATGTGCCAAATGACATGTACACACCAATTAAACAGAAAATGGTGTTGTTAAATAAAGCGCGGGATAATGCCGCAGCGCGGCGGTTTATTCAATATATGCAGTCAGCAGCGGCAAAAGAGATTATTAAAGCTTCAGGTTATGATGTGTTGTAGAAAGGTTAAACCAGAGTCCGTAGTCCAGAGTTAATTAACGAATCACATAAAACTTAAAGTTTAAAACTTAAAACCTAAATATGCTCCCAGGATTTGACGCTTTATTATTAACCGCAAAACTTGCTGGCATTACAGCAATAATACTGCTTGTTATCGGTACCCCGCTGGCATGGTGGTTGGCGAATACAAAAGTAAAAATTAAACCGCTAATAGAAGCGGTGGTTGCCTTACCCATCGTTTTGCCACCAACTGTGCTGGGTTTTTATCTGCTGGTTATTCTTAGTCCACAGAGCTCATTTGGAAGCTGGTGGTTTGAACTGACCGGCACAACTTTAACCTTTAATTTTTCTGGTCTGGTCATCGCATCGGTGATTTACAGTTTTCCCTTTGTTGTGCAACCGATTCAAAATGCGTTTGAGTCTGTTGGTAAAGATGTCATGGAAGCGGCTTACACTTTGGGTGCAAAACCGCTTGATGCATTTTTTACGGTTGCTGTGCCATTGGCTAAACGTGGATTTATTACCGGTGGTGTTCTTGGTTTCGCGCATACATTAGGTGAATTTGGTGTAGTGCTGATGGTCGGTGGCAATATTCCTGGAGAAACGAGGGTAGTTTCCATCGCCATTTATGATCATGTTGAATCGCTGGAATATGCCCAGGCACATGTGCTGTCCGCTATATTGCTGACCTTTGCTTTTTCTGCCATGTTACTGATGTATGTGCTTAATCATCGTTTGAGGTTGCGGGTTCAGGTAAAACGGATGAGTGTGAAAACATGAGTTCCAGCTGCCATATCCAGCTACAGCGTGAAGACTTTTTAGTGGACGCGGCGTTTACTATTCCAGCAAAAGGTGTGTTGGGTATTTTCGGTCACTCAGGTTCTGGCAAAACAACCTTGTTGCGTTGTCTTGCCGGGCTGGAAAAAGAAACACGTGGTCGCATCGAAGTGAATGGTAAAGTGTGGCTTTCCGATCGCAAAAACCTTTCTACTCAACAGCGAAATGTTGCTTATGTTTTTCAGGAAGGGCGATTGTTTCCGCACCTGACGGTGGCAAAAAACTTGCAATATGGTGCCAATAGAAGTGTGTCAGGAAACAGCAATATTGATGCTGATTATTTACTTAAATTGCTTAACATTAGTCAGCTGTTAACTCGTTATCCTGATCAATTATCCGGAGGTGAAAAACAACGCGTTGCTATTGGGCGGGCACTGTTAAAAAATCCGCAAATATTACTACTGGATGAACCGCTTGCATCGCTGGATGAAAAACGAAAACAGGAAATACTTCCCTATCTTGAAAGGTTGCATGATGACTTAAGTGTCCCTATTTTATATGTTAGCCACGATCTGGACGAGATGCTGCGACTGTGCGATTTTATGCTGGTGATGGAGCAGGGTAAACTTGTTTTTAATGGCAATATTCATGATGCTTTGGTATCGCCAGAATCACCACTGGCAACCATCGAAAATGCAGCGGCAATGCTTGAAGGTACTGTCTCAAAGCAGGAAAAAGAGTTTGATATATCGACGGTGCATACAATAAACGGCAATCAGTTTCAGGTGCCAGGTTTATTGGCAATCGGTAAACAGGTGCGTTTAATTGTTTTTGCCAGCGATGTTAGTGTGGCAAAAAATAAAGCGTCAGAAAGTAGTATTTTAAATATTATAGAAGGCAGAGTGTCCGCTGTTTTAGATAAGAAAGGCGGTCGAGTATTGGTTCAAATAAACTGTAAGCAGGATATATTGCTGTCGTTAATATCAGTAAAATCTTTTCAGTTATTACAGTTAGCAATTGGTTCTAAAATATTTATTCAGGTAAAGGCGGTTGTGACACATGGGTCTTGAAAAGACAATGAAAAATGAAAAGTGAAAAATTTAAAAACAAGAGATGTCCCTGCATTCGGCTTATAGTGGTTTAAGATTTTTCATTTTTCATTTTTCATTTTTCATTTGCCAGTGCTTTCCCTGGCAATCGCCCGATGCCCGATATCAGTGCGGTAATAAACATTATCCCAACTGATTTTATCAACAAGCTGATAAGCGAGGCTTTGTGCTTCAGTAACAGAGCCGCCTAAAGCTACGGCACATAATACACGACCACCATTAGTCACTACTTTGCCATCTTTTTCAGTGGTGCCAGCATGAAAGACTTTTGTTGATTCGGTTTCGGTATTTTCCAGGCCACTGATAATATCCCCTTTGTCATAACCTTCCGGATAACTGCCTGCAGCCAGTACCACGCCCAATGCAGTGCGTTCATCCCATAAGGTTTCTGACTGATTTAATTTGCCGTCGATAGCATCAAGGCAATGCTGTACCAGGTCAGACTTCAGGCGCATCATAATGGGTTGTGTTTCCGGGTCACCAAAGCGTACGTTGTATTCTAAAACTTTTGCAATACCTTCTTTATCAATCATTACACCGGCATATAAAAATCCACTGAAGCTGTTGCCTTCATCAGACATGCCTTTAACGGTGGGTTCAATCACCATTTGCATAATGCGTTCATGCATCTTAGTCGTGACTATCGGTGCAGGAGAGTAGGCACCCATGCCTCCAGTATTGGGTCCGGTATCGCCATTGTCACGGGCTTTATGATCCTGTGAGCTTGCCATGGGTAAAATGTTTTTGCCGTCAACCATGCAGATAAAGCTAGCTTCTTCGCCGTATAAAAACTCTTCAATAACAACACGTGCGCCAGCATCGCCAAATTTGTTGCCAGCCAGCATGTCTTTTACTGCAGCGATTGCCTCATCATTTGTTTGTGCAAGGATGACACCTTTACCTGCGGCCAGACCATCGGCTTTAATAACAATCGGTGCGCCTTTATCGAGGATGTATTTTATGGCAGGTTCTATTTCAGTGAAGTTGCCATAAAAGGCGGTAGGGATGTTATGGCGCTCCAGGAAATCTTTGGTGAAAGCTTTTGAGCCTTCCAGTTGTGCGGCGGCTTTTGTCGGGCCAAATATTTTTAGACCATTTTCTGTAAAAACATCAACAATGCCATTAACTAATGCGGCTTCCGGCCCGACAATGGTCAGGTCAACATCTCTGTTTTTGGCGAAAGCCAGCAATGCAGGAATATCTTCAGCATTTATATTAATGTTTTCAATATTGTTTTCTAATGCTGTGCCAGCATTACCGGGGGCAACGAATACTTTGTTAACCAAAGGAGATTGTGCCGCTTTCCAGGCCAGGGCATGTTCGCGACCGCCGCCGCCGACAATGAGAATATTCATCAGTGTTTAATCATCAGGGTTATTTAATTCAGGTTATATAAAAACAGGGGCTATTTTACATTTTCCTGATCATTTTTGTCGTCAGCAGATGACTCGGAGGTTTTGTTGTTCTTGATGTCGTCGTCATCCATAAGGATACGGTAGGCAGGGCCTTCAAGGTCTTCAAACTGGTCGGATTTTACTGCCCAGAAAAAAACAACGATAATGATAACAACAATAATCAGTGCGACAGGTAATAGTAAAAAAATTATATCCATAGTTTTAATCCGAATATTTAATTCTATTAAGGCGTAGCGCGTTGAATACCACGACCAATGAGCTTAATGACATGCCAATTGCCGCCATCCAGGGGTCAATATAACCCATGGCTGCGGCGACAATTCCTGTTGCGTTATACAGCAGTGACAAGCCGAAATTTTGTTTAATGATGCGTAGTGTTTTCTTTGCTATTAGATAACCGTGATAGATGTGTTTGATATTGTTGCTAATTAAAACCATATCGGCTGTGGCTGCGGCGAGTTGAGTGCCTTTGCCCATAGCGATGGACAGGTCGGCACCCGTCAGGACTGGTGCGTCATTTACACCGTCCCCGGTCATAACGACAACTGCGCCCTGTTGTTGCAGGGCATTAACTTTGTTTAATTTGTCTTCGGGTTTTAATTCGCCAAGATAATGCCCAATGCCAAGTTGTTGACTTATCTTGCGGGTATGTTCTAACCGGTCACCACTAAACAGGTGGGTTTTCTTGTGTTGTTGGTGTAATTGTTGAATAAGGACTGCAGCTTCATCCCGGATTCTGTCGGACAAAACAAATACCGCAACGCAGTGTTGTTTTGTTGCCAGGTATATTTTACTGCTATGTTCTTCACTGGCTTCTTTAATGATGTCGTTGCTGTGTTTATCTATAAAGGGCTTATTGCCAATAAACCATTCATGGTTGCCGTATTTATTATGCTCAATGGTGCCCCGTATGCCTTCGCCGAGTGAGTGAGAAAGCTTGTCTACCTTTAACAGGTTTTCCTTGCTGGCATGTAATAGTGCTTTGGCAATCGGGTGCTCTGAATTTGCTTCCAGTGAGGCGGCAATGGTTAGAATGGTGTCTTCATCATAGATATGATCTTTGTTGTGAATGTCATTTAAAATTATTTTTTCCAGCTTTATTTTGCCTGTGGTGAGCGTGCCGGTTTTATCAAATACAAAATCAGTGGCATGAGCCAGCGTTTCCAGTGCGTGTGCGCGCTTTGACAATAAACCTATTTTTGCCAGTTGCCCGCTTGCGGCGGTGATGGCAGTGGGCGTTGCCAGTGATAGCGCGCAAGGGCAAGCGACAACTAATGTGGCGATGGTTATTTCAAGCCAGCGCGTAGGGTCGGCGTTATACCAGTAGTAAGCAACAAAGGCTGCAATGGTTAGCAGTATGCTGATAAACCAGCTGGCAATTTTGTCGGCAAGTTTTGCAATAGCGGGTTTGCTATGTTGTGCACTTTCAATCATCCGCTGTATTGAAGACAGTACACTGTCTTCGCCAAGTTTTGTTACCTGAATAATTAAAGGGCTTTCTGAATTGGTGCTACCACCAATAACAGGGTCATTCCTGTATTTGGTCACTGGCAGGCTTTCGCCTGTTATCAGCGCTTCATTAATGCTGGATGTGCCATTGACAATGATACTGTCTGCGGGAATGGTCTCGCCGGGTCGTACCAGTAAATAATCATTAACATTGAGCTCGGTAACAGCAACGCATTCCTGCTGATCAATGGTCGGTGCAATAGTATTTTCCTCGGTATCTGTGCCAGAGCGGGTGCTGGCATAATTTATTAATCTGGTCGCGATAGCAGGCTTAAGATTAAGCAGTGCTTCGGTAATTTCTGAAGTTTGTTTTCGTGCTCCCATTTCAAAAAAACGGGCACCTAATACAAAAAAGGTGAACATGGCAACCGAATCAAAATATACTTCGCCTGTGCCAACAAAGGTGTTGACCAGGCTGGTGCTAAATGCAATCCCAATGCCTAATGATATGGGCACATCCATACCAAGGCGTTTATTGCTGAGGTCTCGAATTGCTGCTTTAAAAAATACTGATGAGGCGTACAGCAATATCGGGATAGTTAAGCCTAAGCTGATCCAGCGGAAGCTTTGCTTGAATGTTTCGTCGATGCCCCACCACTCTCCGGTATACATGGCAACGGCAAAAATCATAATTTGCATGCCCAGTACGCCAGACAATCCTAAGCGTTTTATCTGTTGCTTGCGTTCTTTTTCAAGAATGAGCTGTTGTTGTTCGGGATCATAAGGGTGCGCCAGGTAGCCAATGCGTGAAATAGATTCAAGAATATCGCTGAGATGGATTTTACTGTTATCCCATCTGACCTGTGCGCGGTGATTGCTGTAATTAATATTTGCACTAATCACGCCATCAAGCGCGTTGAGGTGTTTCTCGTTGAGCCAGACACAGGCAGCACAGGTGATACCTTCAAGGATAAGCGATACTTCAAGAGTGTTTTCATCATTGGTAGTATGAACAAATTTCTTTTGTATTGCGCTGTTGTCGTAAGCTTTTAGTTGTTGTAAAAAATCGGGTAAGATTTCTTCAGGTTTTTCGGAGGTGCTGGTGCGGTATTTGTAAAAATCATCCATGCCACTGCTAATAATTGCCTGTGACACTGCCTGGCAGCCATAGCAGCACATGGTTTCGTCTTTTCCCTGATATTTCACAGTAATGTTCAGCTTGTCGGGTACCGGCAGGCCGCAGTGGAAGCAAAAGGGGGGTTCTGTGCTCATTTTCATGGATTGTTTTGTCGAAAAGACTTGTTGTTTGTTAAATCAATTGTTTAAATGAATAATAATTATAAAGGTTTGAAGGGTGGTTATTTGCTCTGCCGAACCAAAAACTATGAAACCCAAAACTATCAAACCAGTTGTATCTTAAACTATGAGCGCTATAAATCGTATTAATGTTGGTCATTTAAAAGTCCGGTGTAAGGATTGCAATCTGCGTGAGCTTTGTTTTCCGCATGGCATGACTGATGAAGAACTTACAAATATGGATGCAGTGGTAGAGCAGCACAGGTCGTTGCACAAAAATGATTTTTTGTATCGCGATGGCGATAAAGCAATGGCGATTTATGCGGTTCGTTCGGGTTGTTTAAAAACCATGACAGAAAGTGCCAATGGTGATGAGCAGATTGTTGGTTTTCATTTGGCCGGTGAGCTACTTGGTCTGGACGGTTTTGCTGATGAAGTGCACACCTGTAATGCGGTGGCATTAGAGACCGCCAGCGTTTGTGAGTTGCCACTGGATCAGCTCGAAATGCTTAGCAATAAGATACCCGGCTTGCAAAAGCAGATGCGACGCATCATGGGTAAAGAGGTGAGCAAGGACCATAAGTTGCTACTTTTGCTTGGTAAGATGACGGCAGATGAGCGTCTGGCCAGTTTTTTGCTAAGCCTGTCAGCACGTATGGATGAGCGTCACTGGAATGCGAATGAATTTAATTTGATGATGCCTAGACAGGATATCGCTAACTATCTTGGCATGGCGGTGGAGACAGTTAGCCGATTGTTTGCCAGCTTTCAGAATGAGAATATTATCGTAGTTGACCGCAGGCATATCACTATTCTGGATATGAGCAGATTGAAAGCTATGGTAGGGGATTGCGAATCCAGTAAGTAATGTTATGCATTGGTCATGCAGCTCTGATTTTTATTCTCTGCGGATGTCATCTCCTGTAGCTTGTTACGGGTGGTTTGTTAGTTTATAAACTTGGTAAAAATATATATTGAATCCTTGTTAATTGACGCATGTCATGGCTTTTAAGTTTTAAATAAATATACTCTATAAGGTTTTAATTGTTGAAAATATAGGTTACCAGTGTATTATGTAAGGACTTTCTTGGAAAAGAGTTTTCGTAGAAGGTTGTCCTGAAAATAATAATAACTAGAGGTATTGTCTATGTTGTCGCACTTAATAGGAATCTTATTTACCCCGTCTGTAGAATGGAAGAAAATCCGTGATGAGGAGTGCACGGTTGCAAAGTGCTTTTACGGATACGTTCTTATCATCGCGCTCATCCCGCCCGTTTCCGGTTATTTCGGAACCACAATGTTTGGTTGGGAGATTGGTGCGCGTGAAGCCGTCAAACTGTCGTCTGATAGTGCATTAATTATTGCCATTGCTTATTATCTTGTTATGCTGGTTGGTGTGTTTAGCATGGGTCTGATGATCCACTGGATGGGTAAGACCTACAATGCTGAGCAGGACTTGTCACGGGGTATCCGCCTTGCTGCGTATACTGCAACACCTTTTTTTCTTGTTGGTTTTGTCCAGCTACTCCCTATTCTATGGTTGAACTTCGTTATTGGTTTGCCTGCACTGGCTTACTCAGTAAAGCTTTTATATACCGGCGTACCGATTATGATGGAAATTGAAGATGAACGTGGCTTCCTGTTTTCCAGTGCGATACTTGCTGTTGGTTTGGTTGCGCTAGTCGCGATGATGGCGGCCATGACAATACTCTGGATTAACGGTTTTGCCCCACAGTTTGTTGATTAAACCTTAAAAAATCAGTTGAGCCTACTACGAATGTCTAACGCACTGAAGGTTAAAGCTTTAGCTACTCTCGCTACGATACAACTGATTTTTTTTAAGGTTAAAGTGATATTGTCATCTATTAGTATTATGTGAAATAAATACTTTATAACTGACTTTTTGGCATTGATTAAGTAATTGCATGCTAATAAACTCCTGTCGGCTTTCAAGTCGAGACTTTTTAGTCATTATTTTTTATATAGAAAGCTTTGCACGATGTAGATTATTTGTCATGGCACGGTCATGGCAGAAAAGATGCTACGCGCAAAGCTTTTTAATAAGACTTATAACACAAGGTGGATTACCTTTATGAACAATGAAACAATGACCTATGATTATACCGTAGTGCGACTGTTTGCTATTGCAACGGTCGTTCTTGGTATTGTTGGTATGCTGGTTGGTGTGTTAATCGCATCGCAATTAGCATGGCCGGCACTTAACTTTGATACATCGTGGTTATCTTTTGGTCGCTTGCGTCCTTTGCATACTAACGCGGTGGTTTTTGGCTTTGGTGGATCAGCCTTGTTTGCCACTTCCTATTATGTTGTGCAACGCACCTGCCATACAAGCTTGTTTGCACCGGCACTGGCAAAATTTACTTTTTATGGCTGGATGATAGTTATTGCTTCAGCGGTAGTGACCTTGCCATTAGGTATTACCTCATCAAAAGAATACGCTGAGCTGGAATGGCCAATCGATATATTTTTGACTATTGTCTGGATTTCCTACGCGGTGGTGTTCTTCGGCACTATTGCCAAACGACGAGTCAAACATATATATGTCGCTAACTGGTTCTTTGGTTCATTTATCATTACCGTTGCCTTGCTGCACGTAGTTAATAGTGCGGCACTTCCTGTTAGTTTGTTTAAATCATATTCTGTATATTCCGGTGTACAGGATGCAATGGTGCAGTGGTGGTATGGGCATAATGCGGTAGGCTTCTTCCTGACTGCCGGCTTCCTGGGTATCATGTATTATTTTATTCCCAAGCAGGCTGAGCGTCCGGTTTATTCATACCGCTTATCGGTTGTGCATTTCTGGGCTTTGGCCTTTACTTATATCTGGGCGGGACCGCATCACCTGCATTACACTGCGCTACCAGACTGGACGCAGTCATTAGGCATGGCTTTCTCACTGATTTTATTAGCACCTTCCTGGGGTGGCATGATCAACGGCATTATGACGCTGTCAGGTGCATGGGAAAAACTGCGCACAGATCCGGTCCTTAAATTCCTTATCGTTTCGGTTTCTTTCTATGGTATGTCAACCTTTGAAGGGCCTATGATGGCGATAAAGACAGTGAATGCACTATCGCACTACACTGACTGGACTATTGGTCATGTGCATTCTGGCGCATTAGGCTGGGTGGCGATGGTGAGTATTGGTGCCATGTACTTCCTGATTCCTAAGTTATTTAATACTGAAATATACAGTAAAGCATTGATGGAGACTCATTTCTGGATAGCAACTATTGGTATCGTGTTATACATTACGTCAATGTGGATTTCAGGCATTATGCAGGGTTTAATGTGGCGTGCGATTAACGCTGATGGCACATTAACCTACAGTTTTGTTGAGAGCGTTCAGGCAATGCATCCGTTTTACATTGTCCGTGCCGGTGGTGGTTTACTGTTCCTGGTGGGTATGCTGATTATGGCGTACAACGTATATAAAACCATTATGCAGGGTAAGGCAATACAAGCTCCTATTCCTGAGCCAGTAGCGGCACACTAGAGGAGAGTAATAATGTCATATATTCAAGAAAAAGTTGAAACCAAAGTCGGTGTGTTAATTGTATTATCACTGTTTGTTGTACTCTGGGGTGGGCTTGCACAAATTGTTCCCCTGTTTTTTCAGCATTCAACAACTACCCCGGTTGATGGTTTAAAACCATACACCGCATTACAGTTAGAAGGCCGTGACATCTATATTCGTGAAGGTTGCGTGGGCTGTCATTCACAAATGATTCGACCTTTCCGCGCAGAAACTGAGCGTTATGGTCATTATTCCGTTGCTGGTGAATTTATTTATGATCGCCCATTTTTATGGGGTTCAAAACGTACTGGACCAGATTTGCACCGTGTTGGTGGTCGCTACTCAGACGAATGGCATCGTGTACATCTAATTAATCCACGAGATGTTGTGCCTGAGTCAATTATGCCTTCATATCCATGGTTAGAAACAAATGCACTGGATGGTAGTGATATACAGACCAAGATGAGCACCTTAGTTATTCTTGGGCATCCCTATTCTGATGCCGAGATTGCAGCTGCGCCTGCAATGTTAGAAGGTAAAACAGAGATGGATGCGGTGGTTGCTTATTTGCAGTCACTAGGGTTGCACATAAAGCAACGTCGCTAGTAAATATCGCTGCTTATATCGATAATAATTAAGTATCTGTTGGAGTTACGTTAGTGGAATCATCATCAACTGAAGTGTTTTGGCAAATCGCATGGACACTTTTTGCTTTTGTATTTTTTGTCGCCGTTGTTTTTTGGGCATGGAGTGGCAAACGTAAAAAAAGTTTTGATAAGGCAGCCAGGATGGCGCTTGATGATGATAAGGACGTGACTGATGAGCAGCGTCGCGATACCTAATGCTTAGAATCGCAATATTTAATTAGATTAAGTTACATTAAATTTATGAGCCGCACTGGTTTATAAAACACATGTTTATAAAGTACTTATTTATAAAGTAAACAAACAAGGTTATGAGGAATTATTATGTCTGACTTTACCAGCGAATTCTGGAGTTGGTTTATTATTACGATCGTAGTTGGCGGTATTCTATGGTTGTTTTATCTATTATTAGCTACTAATAAATCTGACGCAAAAGAGGAACAGGGTGTACCAACCGGGCATGTATGGGATGAAGATTTGCAAGAGTTAAATAATCCACTACCGCGCTGGTGGTTGATTATGTTCTACCTGACCATGTTCTTCGCTATCGCTTATCTTGTTCTTTATCCGGGCATGGGTACATTCAAAGGTGTGCTTGGCTGGACACAGGTCAATCAGTACGAGCAGGAAGTAGCAGATGCTGATGCTGAATTTGGTCCTTTGTTTGCGCAGTTTGAAAAAACACCTATTGCAGAGCTGGCAGGCAATGCCGCTGCTATGAAGGCAGGTGAGCGTTTATATGCTAACTATTGTTCTGTTTGTCATGCCTCAGATGCTCGAGGTGCAACGGGATTCCCCAATCTTCGTGATAATGACTGGCTATGGGGTGGTTCGCCAGAGCAGATTGAAGCATCAATTAGTTATGGTCGCACTGGCGTCATGCCGGCCTGGGAAAGTCAGCTAGAGGGCGCAGAGGGTGTTGATCAAGTTGCAAACTATGTAATGAGTCTTGCCGGGCGTGATGTTGATGAAAATCTGGCGGCCGCGGGTAAAACCAAATATGATATGCTTTGCGTTGGATGCCACATGCCTGATGGCACTGGAAACATTGCACTGGGTGCGCCTGACTTAACCAATAACACATGGTTATATGGTGGTTCTCCCCATGCTATTAAAGAGTCAATTGCCAGGGGGCGTAGTGGTTTAATGCCAGCACATAATGAATTTTTAGGTAAGGCTAAATCACATATACTTGCAGCATACGTATATAGTCTGTCGCATGAAGCCGATGCTAAATAATCGACATAGAGTTATGATCTCTCAATAAATTTGGCTAAATTTGTTTTGTTATCACGACTATCGGGATGACTACATGAATGTAGCCATCCCGATAGTCGTGATGACTGTCATACTTTTATTGTTTCGACTTTATATGATCAGTGCTACAGGGATGAAGCGTTATAGACTAAAGAATGGCGATTTACTGCAATGCTTAACAAATAGAGTTAATATCCTGAAATGAATGCAATACCTCCTGTTCAGCGCATAGTTGCAATTCTATGGCCTTCCTTTATTACAGCTGGTATAGCAACTGTGTTGTTTACTTCCACGTTTGATCCGGCTGTTATATTCGATAATGATATTACTCGCCTCGGTAGTTACACCATCTGTTTTTTTCTGTTCTGGTTATTCGGTGCGATAACCTCTGCGTCTACCTGCTATTTTTTAAAACCCAGTGAAACCCTTAATAAAGCCAGTATGGAAAAAGGCAAGCAAGATGTAGAATAATGGTAAATCAGTTGACGCACAATTATATAAACTTTTCCTGGATAATCGCTCTCTAAATCACACGATAGTAGAGCACTGTTTTATATGCATTTACGTGTTCATAAATAACAGTACCAGGTAATAAACTAATTATGGTCGAAAATACATCTAATTCAAATACAAAAAACAGTAATGCCAAAGCTAATGATGACGTTGAACAGTCACTTTATGCAAAGCGTCAGAAAATCTACCCTCGTGAAGTGCATGGTCTGTTTGCTGGATTGCGTACCATGGGAGTGGCAGCCTTACTTGGTTTGTATTATATCGTTCCCTGGCTACAATGGGATGAGCGTCAGGCCGTTCTATTCGATTTACCTGAACGAAAATTCTATATCTTCAATATGGTGTTCTGGCCACAGGATTTCTTTTACCTTGCTTTACTTCTGATTGTCGCTGCACTGGCTTTGTTTTTTGTTACAGCACTCGCTGGTCGTGTCTGGTGTGGCTATGCCTGTCCACAAACGGTGTGGACAGAAGCTTTTTTGTGGATAGAACGCAAAGTTGAAGGTTCTCGTCCGCAACAGATAAAACTGGATAAACAACCGAATTCTTTTCGTAAAGTCAGAATTAAAACCACTAAACATGTCATCTGGCTAGTTTTTTCCATTTTTACCGGCCTCACTTTTGTTGGTTATTTTTCACCAATGCGCGAGCTGTCAGTAGACTTCCTTACCTTTGATAACGGGCCATGGGAAACATTCTGGATATACTTTTATGCCCTGGCAACCTATGGGAACGCAGGTTGGTTGCGAGAGCAGGTGTGTCTTTATATGTGTCCCTATGCACGGTTTCAAAGCGCAATGTTCGACCCGGATACGCTGATTATTTCCTTTGATGAGTCACGCGGCCTGCCGATGGGGCCAAGGAAAAAAACAGTTGATAAAGTAGAGGCAGGTTTAGGCGACTGTATCGACTGTACTATTTGTGTGCAGGTTTGCCCGACGGGTATTGATATACGTAAGGGTTTACAATACGAGTGTATTGGTTGCGCAGCCTGTATTGATGCCTGTGATGATGTCATGGATAAAATGCGCTACGACCGTGGTCTGATCCGCTATACCACTGAAAACAGCCTGAAGGGTCAGGGTGCACATGTTGTGCGACCGCGTATGGTGGTTTACGCACTAATCTTATTAGGTATCACTGTTGGCGCTTTTTATTCTATTCTGGCTCGTACGCCCATTGGTTTGGACGTGATACGTGATCGAAACAGTCTATATCGTGAGACCAATGATGGTTTGATCGAAAATGTGTATATCATAAAATTATTAAACATGGACACCCAGGATCATAGCTATACGTTAACTGCTGAAGGCATGCCAGAGTTAATTCTTAAGAAAGACAGGGCTGAGATAGTTGTAAAAAGTGGTGAAGTTGCTGAGCTTCCTGTTCGTATTCAGGTCGATGCTTACCATCTTAAACAACGTAGTAATAAAATTAGCTTTACTTTGAAAGCGATAGGTTTTGAAGAGTTAATCGTTGTTGAGGAAGCCCGTTTCCTTGGCCCCGTATTTAAATAATGTGAAAATGGATATTAAATAATCCTGATTAGCCATAATACCAAGCTACTCATTTTATTAACCACGACTAAAATGTCTGGAACATTTTGAACGCACGTTAGTGCGACCCAGAGGGCGTAGCGCAGGAGCGCGAAGTAAACACACTAAAAAAATTTTTACTTTAATTTTCGTGCTTTTAGTGTCTTTCGTGGGTAATGTTTTGTAGTTTGTAGAGTGAAATAAATACCACTAATAACATTACGAGCTATAAATTGTAATCTGGCTGGCTTTTATGGCTAATCAGGTAAATAATCATTAAAGAGAAATACATGAAACTAACTGAACACAGCAAGCCCTGGTACACTTATCCTTTAGTGTGGATGATGCTTTTTATACCGTTTATCGCTGTTGTTAGAGGGATAGGCATGATTGTGGTGTCTGTTGAAACTGCCGATGGATTAGTTGCTGACGACTATTACAAGCAGGGCAAGGAGATTAACCTGGTCATTAAGCGTGATAAAAAATCCGCAGAGTTGGGCTTGAGTGCAGTCATAGACTTTGATAACAGTAGCAAAGTCATTAATTTGCAGTTTAACAAAGGCTTACTTGAATACTATCCACAAAGTTTGAACTTACACATACAACATGCTACGCGCGAAAAGCGTGATCTTACCGTATTGCTGCATCATGGTATTGGTGATCGCTACATTGGTCATGTAAAACATAGAATAAGCAAAGGGATATGGTACTTTGGCATAGGCAATGAGGAATGGAAGTTAAATGCACGTACTCATGTGCAATCAACAAATATAATCAATTTGCAGAGCAAGTATTAAAAGCAGTGAACAGTTAATAGTTAATAGTTAAAAACAAAAAATAACAATCTTGTATTTAATTAACTGTTAGTTTTAAAATTCACTATTCACTATTCACTATTCACTATTCACTATTCACTATTCACTATCACTGCCTCGGCATTTTTTTTATAACAACCTGATTCCTGCCGGTTTGTTTTGCCTGATACAGGGCTTCATCTGCTTTGCCTAATAGTAGTTGATCGAGGTTTTCTGTTGATTGATTTAGCGAATCCTTTTCGTTGTTATTCATCTGGTGTCTAATTTGACTAAGTGAGGCAAGGCCGATGGAGACGGTAATGCTTAAAACATTATCGTTAATAATCAATTTTTTCTCTGCTATCATGCTGCGTATACGTTCAGCAACTTCGTAGGCTAGCTGGATGCCGGTATCTGGCAGTATGATGGCAAATTCTTCGCCACCATAACGAGCAACAATATCGCTTGAGCGAACCTGCTCACGCATTATAGCAACCAGTTGTACGAGTACAACGTCACCAACCTGATGGCCATAATGATCATTCACCTGTTTGAAATAATCAACATCAATAAATAAACAGACCAGATCGGTTTTTTTGCGCAAGCAACGGTCTGTTTCATGTTTTAAGCGTTCATCAAAATAACGGCGGTTATAGGCGTTAGTTAATCCATCCTGATAGCCGAGTTCCAGTGTGCGTTGTCGATTGATGCAATTTTCGATAGAGATGGCGATCATTGCACTAAGTTTTTGCAGAAATGCCGTACCATCATCTTTACTATAGTGTTTTGGATCTTTACTTAGCAATAACTGAATGCCGATGATTTCACTACCGCGTTTTAATGGTAACAGGGCTGCAGAATGGTATCTGTTGGTATCGGCAATATTGATTAGCCAGTCATATTTTCTCATGATACGCGTACCCAGCACGGGACAATCAGGGATATCTGAAATAAGCAGTTTACTGGTCTTTGTGTCGATGAAACTGAGCCCGGGATAACGGTGTTGATAGTTTTCAGTGAGCAGGCGTTCAACTTCGTGAAAGCGATCAATCAGGCATAGCCGGACTTTATCAATACGAAATTTTTTTTGAGTTTTAAGAATCAGGTGAAATAATTCTTTTGGGCCATGTGCGGCGACAACCGACAAAGTGAAATCATCAAAAGATGATTGCGTTTGTTCGTTGCGACGTGCTTCTTTAAGAAGCTTGTTGAGCTTCTCTCGTAAATGCCGATTTTCTTCGAGACGTTTCTCTTCCATGACATTCTTTATAGCATGTTTGAGCAGCCATGGTGTTGATAAATCGACAGATTTAGTAAAAGTTTTAATTAACCATGGAGAGAACTGAATGCACTAAAAAAGGATGGACTGGAATTTTTATCCTGCCCACCCTGTTTATCCATGTATAAGCTGTTTCATGTTTAATGCCGAAAGTGACGCATGCCGGTGAATATCATTGCCATGCCATGTTCATTGGCGGCAGCAATGACTTCTTCATCACGCATTGAGCCGCCAGGTTGAATGACTGCTTTGATACCGGCTTCGTGTGCGGCATCGATACCGTCACGAAAAGGGAAGAAAGCATCTGATGCCATCACTGAGCCATGTACGTCCAGGCCGGCATGTTGTGCTTTGATGCCGGCAATACGTGCGCTGTTGATGCGACTCATCTGCCCAGCACCGACACCAATAGTCATGTTGTTTTTAGCGTAAACAATGGCATTGGATTTGACGAATTTGGCGACCTTCCAGCTAAACAATAAATCGACCATTTCCTGCTCGTTAGGCTGAGATTCTGTGACAACTTTCATTTCGTTGAGTAATAACAGATCGGCATCCTGCACCAGTAGTCCACCGTTAACACGTTTGAAGTCCAGCCGCTCGTTGTTTTTTGACCACTGTCCACACTCCAGTAAGCGAACATTTTTCTTTTTTGCAATTGCGTCAATGGCTTCGCCACTGATGATCGGTGCAATAATCACTTCTACAAACTGGCGCTCAATAATGGTTTTTGCGGTATCAGCGTCAAGCTCGCGATTGAAGGCGATAATACCGCCAAATGCTGATTCAGGGTCGGTGCTGTAAGCATTGTTGTAAGCTTCAAGAATGTTGTTGTTATCTATGTCCAGAACTGAAACACCGCAGGGGTTTGCGTGTTTTACTATGACGCAGGCAGGCTCATCAAATTGTTTGATGCATTCCAGGGCTGCGTCAGTATCACCGATGTTATTGTAGGACAGCTCTTTGCCCTGTAGCTGCTTTGCGGTGGCAATACAGGCATCGGCAGGATTTTTTTCGGTGTAGAAGGCAGCGTGCTGATGTGGGTTTTCACCATAACGCATTTCCTGAACTTTATTATATTGCAGATTTATTGTGCGTGGCAGCATATCCATTGTGCCATCTTGTTTAACCCTGCCAAGATAATTGGCGATCATGCCATCATAATTTGAAGTGTGTTCAAAGGCTTTAACTGCAAGATCAAAACGTGTGGCCTCGCTGACAACTCCTTCATTGTTATGTATTTCTTCAAG
Organism: uncultured Thiotrichaceae bacterium; assembly: GCA_964421315.1. Taxonomy (GTDB): domain Bacteria; phylum Pseudomonadota; class Gammaproteobacteria; order SZUA-229; family SZUA-229. The sequence goes on from CAYQXD010000012.1 coordinate 31,735, forward strand.
AACCTGTTGATAGTCATCTGGATCGACAATAATAGTGACAAAGGCATGGTTTTTGGCTGTGGCACGAACCATGGCGGGGCCGCCAATATCAATGTTTTCAATGGCATCGTCTAATGTGCAGTCATCACCAGCAACCGTGGCTTCGAAAGGGTAAAGATTAACTACAACCAGATCTATTGGTGCGATGTCGTTATCTTTCATTACGTCATCATCAATACCGCGGCGACCTAAGATGCCACCATGAATTTTCGGGTGTAATGTTTTAACTCTGCCATCCATGATTTCAGGGAAACCGGTATGTTTAGAAACTTCCATCACCGGTATCATGTTTTCAATGAGTAATTTGGCTGTGCCGCCGGTGGATAGAATTTCCACACCCTGATTGTGTAGTGCTTTAGCAAATTCAATAATGCCGTCTTTGTCAGAAACGCTAATGAGGGCGCGTCGCACGGGGCGTGTGGATTCATTGGTCATAAT
>CAYQXD010000013.1:0-31207 GCA_964421315.1 uncultured Thiotrichaceae bacterium
GTGAATAGTGAATAGTGAATAGTGAATAGTGAATAGTGAATAGTGAATAGTGAAAGGTAGGTGCTTTTAGTTCTGTGCTATTAACTGTTCACTATTCACTGTTTTATTCCAGACCAAAATGCTCTCTTCTTCGACCCGAAGTAACAGATTCTGCATTTTTCGCTTTTTCAATAGTGCGAATCAAGCGTGTTTTTTCCTGCTCTGACATGCCGTGATTAATGTAACGGTCTGCAGCACGCATAATTTCTTCAAGATATTTTATTCGGTAGTTATGGCTTAATAACGATTTTGCGACAAAAAAAGGGTCGATTTTTCTATCACGCATTTGCGCGGCCATTTTTAGTGCAGTTTCTAATTCTTCTTCAGTGGGTTTTGGCATGGGTTTATATGATTTAGCGTTTAGGTTATATATTTTTCAATTGTATGTTTAAGCATATTCAGATCGACTGGTTTGCTTATGTGGTCATTCATCCCTGCTTTTAAACACTGTGCTTTTTTCTCAGGAAAGGCATCGGCGGTTAACGCAATGATGGGTAGTTTGTTATCACCATTTTTTCGAATGGTTTTTGCCAGTTCGTAACCGTCAACCAAAGGCATATTGCAGTCAGTTAATAATAACTGGTAACTATTGTGAACTAGTTTGTTCAGGGCCTCCTGGCCATTTTTAGCCAGATCGGCATCGTACCCCAGTGTTTTAAGCTGGTTAAGTATGAGCGTCTGGTTCGTCGGGTTGTCCTCAGCGACAAGGATTTTATGGTTAAATGGCGTTTTTGTATTTGGTGCCGGGTTCAATTCGTCAGGTTTATTCTCGTCTTCGATTGCTGTTGTTGCATAAAGACCGCCTGAAAGTTCTATCCAGAATTTGCTGCCCTGGTTTATTTTACTGCTAACGCCAATTGTGCCGTCCATCATTTCAACAAGTTGTTTGCTGATAGATAAGCCAATGCCCGTACCTTCAATGTTAGTTGTAGCGTTTAATCGATTGAAAGCCTGGAAAGCATCAGGTAGCAGTTTGTTTGGGATGCCTTTGCCGGTATCAGTAACACAAATTCGTATAATGCCGTTTTTCTTGTGTTCGGCTTTTAAGTTGACAGATCCGTTTATTACATTGTACTTAATCGCATTACTTAAAAGATTTAACATTACCTGTTTTAAACGTGTGTAATCAGCGATAACATAGCTATTTGTTTCTGTTTCAAAGTCAAGAGAAAGGTTGTTTTGTTCTGCCAGGGGTGCAACCATAGCGTGGCATTGCTCGAAAATGTCATGCAGGTTAACCTGTTCCATTGATAGCTGTAGATGGCCTTTTTCGATGCGAGCGAGATCCAGTATTTGATTGACTAACTCAAGTAGAAAGTTGCCCGCTTTGCCGATTTCACTAATATGAGATTGCTGTTTTTCTGTTAATTTTTTCTCATATTTTAATAATTGAGTGAAGCCAAGAATAGCGTTTAATGGTGTCCTTAACTCATGCGACATGCTTGAAAGAAAATCTGATTTTGCCTGATTGGCTTTTTCGGCTTCTTCTTTGGCTTGTATTGTTGCCAGTTCATTGTGTTTCTTTTCGGTGATGTCCAGTGCCATGGCGGCGATGCCAACAATGTCATGTTGTTTGTTGGTTAACGGGGTGACATACCATTCACAAAAAATTGCTGTTCCCGACCGGGTTTTGTTTTCGATAACCCAGCCGATAACGGCTTCATAATTGAGTAGCCGTTGCCATAGATTTTCTGCATCAACCGAGCTGTCACGCGGTACAATTAGACGTAGGATGTTCTCGTTTATCGCCTCATCTCTGCTATAACCAAAAATTTTCTCAGCCGCAGTGTTCCATTCAGAGATGTTGAGATCAAGATCAAACTCAATAATAGCAAGTGGAGTATTTTGCAGATGAAGCGCCTGTTTTTGGTGCATTATTTCAAGTGCACGTTCACGGTTATCAGCTTCTATGCGTAAACGAATATTTTGTTGTGTGTTGTTGAAAATGCGTTTGCCAGAAATGAATGTGAAGAAGATAAAAATCAGCAGTACAATGAATGTTACCTGTGAGAAATCATAATTGTCGGTAGCAAGTTTCAGAAGTAACAATAGACTGGTGGGAAGCAGGAACAGTGCCATTGTCTCCCAGCGGTAGGATAATGTCGACAATGAACCAGCAGTGATGCCAACAAGGCATACAATAACAAAAGCGATATATTCAATATTATCTGAATTACCTAACCAGGGTAGCAAGCCCCAGCACAAACCCGCTACGCCAGTGCCGATATAAAATCGCGTTCGCCAGCCGCTTTTTTGTTGTTGCTCCTTGTTGTGTTTGGCGAAACGGTAGCTTTCTATGCTTCTTATCAACAGCACGCCGAGTATTAGCATTAGCCATAGATATAGATTGGGTAGAGAAATAACATTATTGTGTAATACGGTGAATATGGCGAGTGCGACAATGACCGAAGCGGTATAAGAGAATGGTGTGCCACCATACAACAAACGAGTTTCCTCAAGGTGAATTTGTTGAGCAATTTGTTGTTCGGTTTGTGAGTTTTGCGAATCCATGTTGCATCCGTCATTATCATGTTGATTATTATAAATTTACCAGGTAATTATAGTACAATGTGAGAGTTATACATTAAGAATAGTAGTAGGTATAAAAGCCGGCAAGCCGGCTGTTTTTTATTAGATGTCAATACAAATAATATATCAGGATGAATACATCGTTGCGGTAAATAAGCCGCAGGGTTTATTATCCGTTCCCGGTTTAGGCCCTGATAAACAGGATTGTTTAATATCAAGATTAGTAAAGTTAATTCCAGATGCCAAAGTGGTTCATCGTCTTGATTGTTATACCTCTGGCATTATGTTGTTTGCTATAGGCATTGAAATGCAGCGAGCTTTAAGCCGAATATTCCACGATAGAAAAATTCAAAAACAGTATATTGCAGTAGTAAAACAATGGTTTGATGACAATGAAGGGGTCATTAAATTTCCCATGCGCTGCGATATAGATAATCGTCCACATCAAATAGTGGATTATGAGCATGGCAAATCAGCGGTTACGTTTTGGCATGTTTTGCAACGCAAAGATGAAACAGTGTGTTTATTGCTAAAACCTGTTACCGGAAGAACCCACCAGCTACGTGTGCATTGTGCAGCGATGGGGCATCCGATAATTGGTGATGGATTGTATGGAAAGGATGAAGTAAAACAACCAAGAATGTTGCTGCATGCTGATAATTTATTATTTGAACATCCGGTTACTAATAAAGAGATGCATTTATTTGCAGAGTGTGAGTTTTAAGTGGTTGAATGTACACCCTGGCAGAATAAATAATTATTGCCAGCCAGAAACCACGCTGTAATAGAAGCGGGTTTCTGCATAATCAAAAACAGCACCATCCGCTGTGATTTCATGCAGGATCAGGTTGTCGATAACGTATTCGCCTTCTTCCAGAAAATTATTGTTAATGACCATGCTGCGCTGTAAAGGGTTGCTTGAATAAATGTGAGCGGTGACAATAATAGCGGGTAATTGTTGTTGTGTCGATGCCGGTAAGTCATAAAAACTTATTATGTCTTTTTTTGGTTGTGCTGGTTGTTTTTTTATTGATGTATTACTGCTAGAGCCGGGTGTTATGATTTCACTATTATTTGTTGAACTTGTGTTTTGTATAGCTGCGATTGTAGAGGGAAAGGCTTTTTTTGTTTTTTCTAGTGCTATTTCAGTGTTTGTGTTTCCACTGTGTTTTTTATAAATTATGGGTTTTTCAGGCGCTACTGTTTGAATGTTCTCTACGGCGATAGTTTTTTTAGCATTATTATCAATAGCAGTGCCTGGAGTTGACGAGGTGTTTATTTCTAAAATACCGTCTTTATCAATAATAAAATAAACTATTGCAATAAGGTTTAGTATTACTGCGGCAATAAGTATGTATGGCCAATAAGCCCTTTTTTCATCGCGGTAATTCAGGCTGGAAGAATGTACAGTTTGTACATTTGGAATAGTTCCGTGTCCTCGCTGTTGTTCTGATTTTTTAAGTGCATCAAGTATGTACGACATTCTAAAAACCTTTTGTAGCTGATTGTAAAGAGGGTAGTGGCATCAGTGATGGCACTCTCATGCCCGATTGTGTGTTTATATGAATAATGGTTACCGGTCCGACAATGCCATCAGCGGTCAATCCATTTTGTGATTGAAATGCGATGACTCTTTCCAGCAGGGTATCATCATAGGTGCTTATGATCCTCTCTGGCAGGTGTTTATTTATTTTTTCCAGTTGTGTGTTTAACCAGTTTACGATGGCACCGCTATCGCCCGGTGAGATAGCCGTTAGGTAGTGATCAGGTTTTTTCCAGAGCAGTATGAACTGCCCATACCAGTATTTGTCAAGCTCATTAAGTTTAATTTTATAAGCGGTGTTGTTTGCGTAAAGGGTAGCAATATCATTATCTATTGCAGTGATGGTGACGTGCCGTGTTTTACCTTGCTTGTTTATTAGTGTGAGCACAGCAGGGCGGTTGTGTGCTTTAAGGCTGTTTATATTTCCCCGTTTAAACAAGCAGCTTAGCAATTGTGTTGCCGCTTGCTGGCAAGCTGTTTTAGATGTTTTTTCTTTGTAATGCCGATCCCAGGCGTTAAATAGTTGTTGATGTGCAGATGCACGGTTATTGTCTTCAGTATTTAAAATTGTATCAATATTATCAACAGCAGGATCTGATCTGATTATTACTGCTGGTGTTTCAGTTGCAGATGTTTTAGCCGCATTAAGTGATTCAACTTCATTATTTAGTGGTAAAGAGGTGGCAGTGCTTTCTTTTTTATTTTGTTTTACCGATGTTTGTGTTAAATATTTATCTGTTACTTCAGTATTCTCCGTGTTTAACACTGATGGCTCAAGTTGACTTTCGGAAAGTGTGAGTGCCTGTGGGTTGCTAGTATTGTTGTTTGTGTTTATAAAATAAAAAATGATTACCATTGTGATAACGGCAATACCGGTAACAGTGGCAAGCGGGTATAACCATTGTCTGTTTTTTTTCTGCTGCTCAACGTTTTTGAGTTCGCCAAAAACTTCTTTGGCTGCTTTTTTTATTGTGGCTGGACTAACAGCGTACTGGTTTTCTACATAGGCACCTAATAAAGCACGGTCACATATAATATTAATTAAACGCGGGATGCCATTACTTAGCCGGTATAAAAGTTTGATGCTTTTGTCAGGGAATAACTGGATGTTTTGACCGGCAACAGCAAGGCGGTGACTAACATAAGCTTTGACTTCGTGTTTGCTTAATGGCTGCAAATGGAAACGTGCAGTAATACGCTGCGCTAACTGGCGCATTTCTGGACGTGACAAAATATCCAGTAATTCCGGCTGACCCAGGATAATAATTTGTAGCAGTTTTCGCTGGTTGGTTTCTAAATTGGTTAGTAAACGCAGTTGCTCGAGAACTTTGCTGCTTAGATTTTGTGCTTCGTCAATAATTAAAACCGTCTTTTCATTGTTGCGGTTACTGCTAAGCAAAAAATCATAGATTCGGTCGGTGTAAGTTTTAACGCTGTTACTGGCATTATTGCTGGCACGGTTACTGATATCTGGGTAACTGATTTTAAGCTCATCACAGATTGATTCTAACAGTTCAATTTCACTGACTTTAGGGTTGAGCACTAAAGCAACATTTGCCTGCTTAGGTATCTGTTCTAACAAACATCGGCAAATAGTGGTTTTTCCAGTCCCTACTTCCCCGGTTAGCAGAATGCAGCCGCCTTCGCTGTTTAGGCCGTAGACAAGGTGAGCCAGAGCCTCACGATGCTGTGCGGTCATATATAAATAATGCGGATCGGGGGCGATGGAGAAGGGGGCTTCCTTGAATCCAAAATATTCGTTATACATATGGTTGGTTTAGGTTTTAGTTATAGTGTAACTATAACCCAAATTTAGCAATGACCAAAGAGCCGAGAAAATATCAAATTTCTTCCAGGTAACTTCAAATCAGTCAGGCTGGTTGTTGGTTCTTTGTTATTTAAGGAGTCGCCAAAGCCGGATGTTCAGGTAGTGCAGTCAAAAACCAATTATTGACCCCATCGGTTAGAATTTACCCGGAATTTAGTTTAACTTGTCTTGCGAACACAATTTAGACTAGTCTAAGACTAGATTTATTTAAAAAGGAGTCGTTTGTGTCTGAACCTGGTGCTTATGAAGCAAAAACTCATCTGCCTCAATGTGCCATCCAAAAACTGAGATAGTTGCTCTACGGTTGTGTTTCTTCTAGTTCCATAACCGTCTTCATCATTGCATGATTAACGATTTTTAATCAAATGCGTTCATTTTCAGACTCATTTTATATTGGACAAGGCTTCAACTAAAGCCTATTACTTGTTTATGATACACTGTTATACATATACCTAATCCTCAGGCAGGAAGTTGGATATATTAATCACATCCAGGTTTGGAGGAATTATGGCTCAAGTTATTAGCACACATCATTTATTCAAAGAACTTAAATCGGTAGGTTTTGAAGAAAAGCAAGCAGAACAAGTAATAAACACTATTGAAACCATGCAAGATGCACGACTTGAAGATGTAGCAACTAAAGCCGATTTGTTAGGCATAAAAGCCGATTTGTTAGCCGTAAAAACTGAATTAAAAGCTGATATCCGCCTATTGCATTGGGGTGTAGCTTTAATTATTGTGGTAGTTGGCATCCCTGCTTTAAAATCATTGTTTGGATAAGCACGGGATAAGCTATTGTTTATGTAACCTGCATATCGTAATCAGGAGTTAATATTCTGTTCAGTTTCTATAGTAGCTAAATTGTTTATCGTTGCCACGCTCTGGCGGGTGCGGGGAAAACCCCAGTGTGGAAGGATTGAGATGGAATCTGCTCTGAGAAGATATATTGCAGACTGCAAGAAGACCGCAGACGGAAATGTGGGTGGGCACAATGCCGAATTAATCTTAAAGCCGAACAGGCAAGCATTAAAGAAATCCTGAGTGACCTGGAAAAAAAGACAGGTATAAAGGTCAAAATCATTGATGGTGTTATCGATAAAAAAGCTGAGATTAAAAAATTATAACTTATTGATTTATATATGATTGTTAAAATGGCTGTGTAGTGCTTTTGCGGAAGTCAGGAGCTATTATCATGGGTGATTATTTGTAGTGCTTTTGTTATGATATTGACTATGGTTATTATTTTTTAATTAAACAGGTCTATTGTATGGCTGTCATTAGTTTTGATACGTTGGAATATTCTAAAAATTTAGAATCCCAGGGCTTTACAGTGCAACAAGCAGAAGCCTTAGCAAAAGAAAATAAACGGGTTTTTAATGAATTTGCAGAAACTCAATTAGCAACTAAAGCTGATTTATTCACAGTGAAAGAAGAATTAAAAATCGATTTATTTACCATGAAAGAAGAATTAAAAACAGATATTCATCAAATTAATATTCAATTAGCTGTGGTTAAATGGGTTAGCTTTGCTACTTTTGCCCTTGCTTCAGCTGTTTCTATTAAGGTTTTATTTAGTTAAAATTTGGCTAACTACACAGCGTACAAGAGAAAAGGATGTAGGTTATAGATTTTTCTATCCTTTGATTTAGGGACGACCTCATTGATTTGAATTATCGACCTTGCTCGACCTCACGCCCATTATCTTAATATCTCTGAATAGGTATTCTATTTGTTGAGGAGCTGTGTATTACTCGATACAAAGTAAGGTTATTTCAAACTTAAATTTCTAAAAAAATCATAAAAATAGCATATGGAACGTCGTTTTTATATTTTTATTGGGGTTGAGCTGCTGGCTGTTGGTGGGCTGGCTGTTGTGGATGGCGAAATTTCACCACCGGATAAAGTAAAATCAATTACTCTGATTCCATTGATTTAACGCCTCCTTAGTTAACCGAAACCTATTTGTAGCTTTGCTCCCACTGCGTGAGCAACACGCTCTAATACTTCGATAGTGATCGCCGTATTTTCAGGGTCAAGGATTCTGTCCAGTTGAGAACGGCTAGTTTCAAGTCGTTTTGCAAGATTAGTTTTAGTTATGCTATTTTTTTTCATAATATCAGCAAGCTGAAGAGCTAAAAGACGTTTATGTGCTTTAGCAGACACTTCTTCCAGAATGCCTTCTTCATCAAGAAAATCATTAAAGTTACTGCCAGTAAATTTATTCATAATTTAAACTCCACTTAACCACTGGTTCTTTCTTGACCGCGCTAAATCAATATCTTTTTTTGGTGTTTCTGTGATTTTTTTATTATTTCATGCAATAAAATCATTTCGTCGTTATTGACGGTAAAAAAATACCCTCGATATACTGCCACTAGGAGCTTGTCCGAGAATAGAAATCGTAGCGAGGGGAAGCTGATTTGAGTCAGATTTTTTCATTATTTGAGGCGAATATAGGTATATTTAACGAAAATAATGGAAGAATCTGGCCAAATTCAGCTTTTCCGCAGTAGGTTCTCTATTCTCGGACAGGCTCCTAGTCAGCCTGCTTCTAACTTCCCACAAATTAGTCTCCATTTTACGAACCAGTGGTAGACCTGTCGGCCAACGGAATTGAACAAGCATAATATCTTCACCAATAAGTCTTCTTTCCTCCCGCAACCTATCTTTCAACCAGTCACGAACAGGTTCAATACCAGAATATGTACGGAAAAAATTAACGATTAGTATTGGTTTGGTGCTCACAGTATTAAATGTACCGTATAAGGTGCATTTAAGCAAGTTAAAACCGAAAAGTGTTAGGAATTACTTTTAATTGAGAAACCAGAGTCTTTGCGTTAGCATGGGTGGGTCGCTATTGAGGGTATCGCTAATGTATACAGTAGAGTTTGAGGCAGATATTGAAAATGGCATAGTCCATATCCCTGATAATTTTGTAAAAGGGAAAAAGGTGCATGCCAGGGTCATTCTTTTGATTGATGAGAAAACACCTATACCATCGTTTATTGCAAAAGATTATTTTGGTTTAGCACATGAGTCGAAAGAAAATATTGATCAGTATTTAACTGAATCCAGGGAAGATTGGTAGTTAATGAAATATTTACTGGATAGCAACATTGTTATTTATTATTTTAATGGGCTAACAGATGATCCTTTGGTAGTGCAATTATTATCCGATAGCTTCAATATTTCAGTTATCACACAAATTGAATTTCTGGGGTGGAGTCATTTTTGCACCAATAAAGACCTGTACGATAAAGCAAAAGAATTTATTGTGAATGCAAGATGTTACGGGTTAGATGAGCCAGTTGTTGAAAAAACCATAGAGTTACGGCAAAGATATAGAATAAATGGCACCAGATGCAATTATCGCTGCGACAGCTCTGATAAATGGACTTGTTGTAGTAACTAATAATATTAATGATTTTGATAAGTTGGGTGTGGAATCAATTTCTGTCAGAATGAAATAATATTCGCATACCCACGCTCCTGCATTTTCTCGTTCCCATGCTCTGCGTGGGAATGCAGACCAGCCGACTTAATGCCTGCACATCCATCTACAACATCTTGAGTGCGGGTATGCGTTCCCCACGCGGGAACGTGGACAAACACTCCCTGAACACCTGCTTCAAATAAACTTGATTTAGATCAAGTAAAGTCAAAACTTTTTCAAAACATGCTTGACTTATCGATACTTTAGTCTGTAGCCTGAAAAATATAGAAAGCACCTGTCAGGAACAAGGGAAATATGGATCACAAAATAAAATCTATTGTTCTATTGCATCATAGCGAGCTGTGTTATGTACGCGCTAGTGGGTGCAAGAAAACCACAGTGTGCAAGGATTGAGTGAGGAAGGGTTAAGATGGAATCTGCTCTGAGAAGATATATTGCAGGGTGCAAGAAGACCGCAGGTAGCACCGTGGGTGGGCACAATGCCGTATTGATTCTTGTGTACTCTCTTGCCAGGTTCTCCGCGGTATTACACTGCACAGTGGCATCAATGTAATTACTGTCACCGCTAAGGACGCGGCTGGCAATACTGAAATTGTCACTTTGAGCGTTAGCTACACGCAACCACAAGAGCCAGCGATAGCTTACAGCCCGGCAAGTCTTGATTTCACTGCTATAGAAGGTCGTTCCAACCCATCAAGCAAAACGGTGAATATCTCAAATACAGGTGGTGGTACGTTAAGCTGGAATGTGAGTGCTGATGCCACCTGGCTTACTTTAGGCTCAACCAACGGCACGGATAGCGGCTCAGTTGTGCTATCGGTTGATATTACAGGGCTGGCTGTCGGAACACACAACGCTACCATTACCATTACCGACTCAGGGGCTGCAAATAGCCCTGTAAGCATACCTGTTAGCTTAATGATAACAGAGCAACAACCAAACCCAACCATAGACCACAACCCGGCAAACTTTAGCTTTACAGCCACGGTAGACGGTTTAAACCCAGCAAGTCAGGATCTTAATATCGCCAATACAGGCACTGGCACATTAAACTGGAGTGTCAGCGACGATGCCACCTGGCTAGTTTTAAGCTCAACAAATGGCACAGACAGTGGCGCAGTCACGCTGTCGGTTGATATTACAGGGCTATCAGCAGGGTCATACAACGCTAGTATTACCATTACCGACTTAGGGGCAATAAACAGCCCTGTAGAGATACCTGTTAGCTTAACCATAACAGCAACACAACAACCCGCTAAGGGTAAAATTGCTTTCAGTTCAAGTCGTGATGGTAACCATGAAATTTACGTGATGAACGCTGATGGTACTAACCAGAAACGACTAACCAATAATCCGGCTGAAGATTATGCGCCTTCCTGGTCGCCAGACGGTAGCAAGATTGCTTTTGCCTCAAACCGTGATGGTGATTATGAAATATATGTGATGTTTACTGATGGCACAAACCTGATTCAGCTTACCGATAATGTGTTTGCAGATACTACGCCGTTCTGGTCGCCAGACGGAACAAAAATTGTTTATAACACAAACCGGGATGGTAATGAGGAAATCTACCGGATGCAGGTTGATGGTACAAATCCTGTTAATCTAACAAATAACCCGGCACATGACAGTGAACCGCATTGGTCGCCTGATGGTTCCAGGATTGTATTTAGTTCGAATCGAATAAGTGCTAACGCTGAAATATGGCTGATGAATAGTGATGGCTTAAATCCACAACAGCTAACTCATGGCGCAATATGGGGCGACAGAAGTAACCCTAGGTGGACTCCAGATGGAAATAAAATTGCCTACACATATTATATAGATATTTATGTAATGGATGCAGATGGTGCAAACAAAGTTGCTGTAACAGCTTTCTCACAACCAGGAAATCCACCGTATTACACTGGATCATACTCACCTGATGGCTCGCAGATGGTTATACATTCAAATACGGGTATATATTTTGATATCTATGTAATGAATGCTGATGGCTCCAATCCGATTAATCTGACAAATAATAACCCCTCAGACGACCAAAGACCCCATTGGACAGCTTTGGACAATATTCTTCCTGTTATTACTTCTGTCACTCCAGCCAATACAGCAACAGGGGTTGGAGTAAATACCACCATCATTGCCACATTCTCAGAGCTTATGGATGCAGCAACGATAAATACAACGAGCTTTACCGTAAGTGATGATGTGGGTGGTGTGGCAGGTGCGGTTAGTTATGACTCAGGCACAAGGACTGCCAGCTTTACACCTGCGGTTGATCTGGCAGACGATACTGTTTATACAGCCACTATTACAACAGTGGTTAAGGATCTGTCAGATAACAACATGGCCGCAGATTATACCTGGTATTTTACCACTGACTCTGTGCAGGATATAACGCAGCCAACGGTTATCTCTACAAACCCGGACGACAATGTTTTTGATGTGGCAGTTAATACAACGATTAGCCTTGTCTTTTCAGAAGCAATGGATGCGTCCAGCATTACCACATCCTCGTTTACATTAAACAACGGCGTAACTGGCACTGTTTCCTATGACCAGGGGACAAAAACGGCTACGTTTATGCCATCATCAAACCTTGCAAACGCCACAAGTTATACTGCTTCCATCACAACACAGGTAAAAGATCTGGCAGCTAACCACATGGTATCCAGTTATATGTGGGACTTTAGCACTATTGCCGCAAGCCTTGATGCGGATGGAGACGGTGTGCTTGATAACGAGGATGATAATCCCAATAACGCCATGATGGCGTCACCAGCATCGGTCACCGGCACGGGCAAGATTGTTATTAATACATCTGCGAATGTCGGCACATATTTAACTGAGGTAAAAAGCCTTTCCGACTCAGCACTAACCATAAACCAGGCACACAAGCCGACTAATTATCGGTTTAATGACGGTCTTGTCGCCTTCAGGATAAATGGCGTAACACCAGGGGGAACGGTAGTAATCAGTATCACCTATCCCACTACCATCCCCGCTGGTGCTAAATATTTTAAAGTAGACTCTCGTGGTTTCCATGCGTTTACTGGTGCGCTTATCAGCGGTAATACTGTTACCCTGACGCTTACTGATGGGGGCAATGGTGACAGGGATGGTATGGTTAATGGTGTGATAGATGATCCAGGTGGAGTTGGTGTACCAATTAGTGCTGGAGGTGATAACGGAGGAGGAAGTGGCAGCAGTAGCAAAGGCGGTGGTGTCTTCTCGCCGCTACTATTACTGGTGTTACCATTAATGCTGTATTTTTATCGTTATTATCATAAACGAATGCGACACACAAAACAGGAATCAAGTTGAGTGCAAAGAGTAGAATTCAGTGTTCTGTTAAAACAATTAGAGTAACCTATGGACTTTCAGTCCATAGTGGTTGAGTCTAGAGGAGACTATTATGCAGGGCAGGTAGTCTCTACCAGGTCGCCTTTTCGTTGTAATACCATAACGCCTTGTTCCAGTGCCTGTTGTTTTAAGTCGTCATTAATATGAAAGGATGCCAGACCCAAATGATGCTTATAGTCGCTATATTCAGGATAAAGTTTTTTGAAATTAGGGTGTTTTTTATTTAACAAGCGCGCAAGATCCTGGTCGTGGGCTTTGTATTTGACTTCGATAATAGCAACCTCGTTGCCATTGACCAATACTATATCGTATTCATCCTGTAAGCCCATTTTTTGACATGTTTGTACATTTTTGGACAGGTTTTTGTACATCATATCGTATTGCCTGCCACCTACTTTCTGGCTGGGGGCAATACTGTTGACAAAAAATTCTTCGGCAATATCGCCCTGATTGTTAGAAATGCCACCTACCATCATGCCTATTTCTTTTAATTTCTTGCTTAGTCTTTTATCGGTTTGCTCCATCCTGACCTGAGATTTTGCAATCTGCACGTTGGTTTCTGCCTGTGATTGCTCAAGGCTGGTTTGTGCTTTTGCAAGCTGTTTCAGCAAAAGCTCAACTTGATCCAGGGTATTCATGGTTTTTGATTCTTTCATAGGATTAATTGTAGCATAAACAGGAATAATTCATGATAATTGGGGCTTCACACGTAAAAGTCGTTAGCGTTAATATGGTGTCTATGGATAAGAACGCAGAAAAACCGCATTTTAGCCTTTTAATGTCACCTCTGGACTTGGGTTATACCGTATTAAAAAACCGCGCCATCATGGGGTCTATGCATACTGGACTTGAGGAAGAAAGGAATGGCTTTAACAAACTTGCCAGGTTTTATGAAGAACGCGCCAAAGGCGGTGTTGCTTTAATTGTGACTGGCGGTATCTCGCCTACCTTTAGCGGCCGTTTATCCTTGTTTTCATCGCAGTTAAGTGTTTTTTTTCAAATAACCAAACACCGACAATTAGTCACTGCAGTGCACGCTTATGAAACAAAAATGTGTTTACAGATATTGCATGCCGGGCGTTATGCCTATCATCCATTCGCGGTTGCGCCCTCGGCCATAAAATCACCAATATCACCTTTCAAACCAAAAGCATTAACCGGCAAACAAATTAAAAAGTTGATTAAAGCTTACGCAAATACAGCAAGGCTGGCACAACGTGCGGGTTATGATGGTGTTGAGGTAATGGCTTCAGAAGGTTATTTAATTAATCAGTTTGTCTGCTCTAATACCAATAAAAGGCAGGATGAGTGGGGTGGTTGTTTTGAAAACAGGATACGATTCTCGCTTGAAATTATTCGAGCAATCCGCCGTGTTGTCGGCAAAGATTTTATCGTCATTTATCGTCTGTCACTGCTTGATCTGCACAAAGAAGGCAGTGACTGGTCTGAAATAGTATTTCATGCGAAACAGGTAGAAAAGGCGGGAGCAAGCATCATTAACACCGGCATTGGCTGGCATGAAGTCAGAATCCCAACCATCGCCTCAGTGGTTCCCGAGGCAGCGTTTACCTGGGTGACTAAAAAGCTAAAACAACACATAAAAATCCCATTGGTTACCTCAAACCGTATTAATAGTCCTGAGCTGGCAGAAAGCTGTTTGCAAAATGGCGATGCTGATCTGGTTTCCATGGCACGGCCCTTTCTTGCCGATAGTCAGTTTATGAACAAGGCAAAGAATAACCAGTCGCATTTAATCAATAAATGCATTGCCTGTAATCAGGGCTGTCTTGATCGTGTTTTTAAACGCCAACGTGCCACCTGCATGGTTAATCCTCGTGCCGCTTATGAAAGTGAATATCCACTAACCAAAACTGAATACCCTAAAACCATTATTATTGTTGGTTTAGGTGTTGCAGGCTTGTCCTGTGCGTATTATGCGGCAAAACGCGGACATCATGTTGTTGCCTATGATGCCGGTAATCCCGGGGGGCAGTTTAATCTTGCTGCCAAAATTCCGGGTAAAGAAATCTATAGTGAAACTGTACGGTATTTTAAGGTGCAGCTGTCTTTGTTAAGCGTCGATGTCCATCGAAATCATAAAGTTGTTTTTGCAGACTTACGCGATAGTTATGCTGATGCCATCGTCTTTGCTACCGGTGTTTCACCAAGGAAACCGGATATACCAGGAATTAATCATTTTTCAGTGATGGATTACGAAACAGCCATTAAAAACAAGTTGGCAATTAAGAATAAGGTGGCAATCATTGGTGCCGGTGGCATTGGTTTTGATATTGCTGAAATGTTGATTACAAATAATCAAAAAAATGCTGAAAAAAATACTGAAAAAGAAAGCTGGCTAAAGCTATGGGGGATAGATAAACAATATAAAAACCGTGGTGGTTTGCTTAGTGAAAATGTGAGGCATGAGGCAAGGCGTACTGTCTATTTGTTGCAACGTAAGGATGAGAAACCGGGTAAAAATCTTGCCCGTACCACAGGATGGATTCGACGACTCACACTAAAAAAAGCCGGTGTGAAAATGTTATCTAATGTAAATTATGAAAAAATTGATGATTATGGTTTGCATATCGTGCATCGGGGTAAAAAAGAAATTCTGGCAGTTGACCACGTTATTATCTGCGCCGGTCAGCAGTCAGAGACCAGTTTGTATCATCAACTACAAAATATTGGTCAGCCGGTGTTTGTTATAGGTGGTGCTAAAAAAGCAGCCGAACTGGATGCGGTGACGGCGATAAGAGAAGGCATGGAATTGGCTTATCGTTTTTAACCGGTAACTATTAGGCATGACTAAAAGACTCGTTTTTTTATTTACCAGTAGTAGCACAAGGATGTACTGCTTACGAACCAAAGGATGGGCGAAGTTCACGAAGAACACGAAGATTTCTCGTTCCCACGCGCCGAAGTGGTAACGCATACCGAGGTTAATAGCGATCATCTATGTATTCCCACGCAGGAGCGTACAAACGAGAACTGCTGGTGAATAGTTACTTTA
Organism: uncultured Thiotrichaceae bacterium; assembly: GCA_964421315.1. GTDB lineage: Bacteria > Pseudomonadota > Gammaproteobacteria > SZUA-229 > SZUA-229. Next base: position 15,767 of record CAYQXD010000013.1, read on the forward strand.
AATAAAGGCATCAATATGAAACTGCTATCCTGTTTTTTGTTTTTATCGGCTATATTTATAGTGTCTGACGCAGTCGCTGAACAAGGCATAAAACAGATAACAGTTAATAATTTTTTACAGCAAGCTAAAGCAAAAGCGATAACACAGGGTCGCGAAGCTAACCAGCTTATACATGAGACCAGCCCTTATTTGTTGCAGCATGCTTATAACCCCGTACAGTGGTATGCCTGGGGTGATGAGGCTTTTGCAAAAGCAAAAAAAGAAAACAAACCCATCTTTCTTTCCATTGGTTATTCAACCTGTCACTGGTGCCATGTGATGGCGCGTGAATCGTTTGAAAACACAGAAATTGCTGCCTTTTTAAATAAAAATTTTATTAGCATAAAAGTAGACCGTGAACAGCGACCGGATATTGATGCGGTCTATCTGTCAGCCACGAAATTGATTAACGGACATGCTGGCTGGCCGATGACGGTTTTTCTTGACCATGGTTTACGTCCTTTTCATGCGGCGACTTATTACCCTCCTTTTACCATAGGTAACAGAACCGGGCTGAAAGACGTATTGTTAAAAATACATGAGTTGTGGCAAGAGCAGCCAGAAGCAATCAATGAGATAGCAACAAGGATAACCGCTCGCATTGCTCTTCTTGCTGATGAAACCGGCGAAGCTGAGGTCTTAGTGAAAAATATCAATGCGCTGGCATTAAAACAAATTATTGCCTCTTTTGATGAAGACTATGGTGGTTTTAGTGCCGCGCCTAAATTTCCACGTCCGGGTATATTCTCTTTTTTAAATAAACTCGCCCTGGGTGCACTAGATGAATTTAAGGATACGGCCAGAGGTATGATGCGTCTAACTCTGGATGAGATGGCTAGTGGCGGCATATATGATCAGCTGGCAGGTGGATTTCATCGATATTCTGTTGATGAACATTGGCAGGTGCCGCACTTTGAAAAAATGTTATACAGTCAGGCGTTAATGACAATGGCTTACAGTGATTGCTATCGGGTTGATCCACAGCAGAAACACAAACAAATCGTATTAGAAACATTAAAGTTTGTCATAGATGAAATGCAATCACCTGACGGTGGTTTTTATTCAGCGCTGGATGCGGTTAGTGAACGTGCGGATAAGTCGGTTACGGATAAAGATAAAGATAAAAAAAAGTCAGAGGGTGCGTATTATTTATGGTATGAGAGCGAACTGAAGAAAGTTCTTTCACAGCCTGAGTTTGAATTTATGAAAAAATATTTCTATATAAGAAAAAATGGCAATATTGATTCTGATCCATTCAATGAATTTACCAATTTGAATATATTTTCAGTGGATGAAGATTTTAAGAATGTAACACTAACCAGTCAGCAAACAAAATGGCTGGTTTCGGCTAAGAAAAAATTAAATAAAATACGACGCCAACGTCCCAGGCCGCATCTGGATGACAAGATTATAACCGCGTGGAACGGTATGATGTTGGCAGCTTTTGCCAAAGCTTCTGTGGTGTTCAATAAACCTGTGTTGTTGGAACCGGCAATACAGGCGCTCGATTTTGTTAAAAACAATCTTTATGTCCAGGAAAGTAAAACACTTTACCGACAGTACCGAGCGAATGAGGTTGGCTCTGCAGCAACTTTATCGGATTATGCCTGGTTGATATACGGTCTGTTAGAAGTTTATCAGGCCAGTAAAGATGAATGCTGGCTAAACTGGGCGTTTGAGTTACAGGATAATCAGAACAAGCTTTTTTTAGATAAAACCTCAGGTGCATATTTTGAATCGGTTGCCAGTGATACCAGTTTATTGTTTCGCTCAAAAAGTATTTATGATGGCGCCCTGCCTTCAGCTAACGCGATTGCACTGTCTAATCTGCACAGGCTGTCTCAATTGTCAGATATGCAGGAACAGAAAAAAATGTATTCATCACAGGCAGGTAAATTGGTTAGTAGTTTCGCTGCAGCGATTAATCAAAATCCGGCAGCAGCTTCAATGTTACTGGCTATTGAGTTACGGTAAAATGCCTGAATGATTTCACGAAAAATTTCAATCGCACCCATGATGGGCTGGACTGACCGTCATGCCCGTTATTTTTTGCGCCTGATTACAAAACACAGCTTGCTATATACCGAAATGGTTAATACTGGCGCGTTGTTACATAACAGACAAAAGGTAGGCGAGCAAAAAAGATTACTTGCCTTTCATGCGGCAGAACACCCTGTGGCACTGCAACTTGGCGGCAGCGAGCCGCAGGCTTTAGCACAATGTACATTAATGGCAGAAGAGGCGGGTTTTGATGAAGTGAATCTCAATGTCGGCTGTCCCAGTGATCGCGTCAAATCAGGTAATTTTGGTGCCAGTTTGATGGCAAAGCCTGAGTTGGTTGCTGACTGTATTGCCTCGATGCAGGAAAAAGTGGCGATACCGGTAACGGTGAAATGCCGTATTGGTATTGATAATATGGAAAGTTATCAATCGTTTGAAAACTTTATTTCCCGGGTGGCTGATGCAGGTTGTCAGAGTTTTATTGTGCACGCCAGAAAGGCCTGGTTACAAGGCTTAAGTCCAAAACAAAATCGTGAGATTCCACCGCTTAAATATGATTTTGTACATCGCCTGAAAAGCGAAAAGCCCCAGTTAAGCATCATCATCAATGGCGGTATTAAAACCATGGAAACAGTGCAGCAACAGTTAGATTATGTTGATGGGGTGATGATAGGTCGTGAGGCTTATCATAATCCTTACCTGTTAGCATCGGTAGATAAAGATATATATCATGATGACAGGGCAACAGTAAAAATGCGTGAAGAAATTGTTTTGAAAATGTGTGATTACATAGATGGCGAGCAGGCAAAAGGCATCGCACTGCATTCAATGACAAGGCATATTTTAGGTTTGTTCCAGGGTTGTCGTGGTGCCAAAGCCTGGCGACGTTATTTAAGTGAGAACGCTCATCGACCGGATGCAGATAGTTCAGTGGTTAAAGCTGCACTGGTGAAGATAATGAGTTAGATGTCAGAAATAAAAATTCAGTTTTTACATATTATTCTTTACTAACATCCTGAAGTATAACTGCGCCAGTTAACCAGCAAACTAGCATCGGGTGAAGCACCAACTTTTACATCCTGGTTCATTGCCAGATCGAGCTGGTTGCATTGGTTGATTTTTATTGAAGCGCCAAAGGTTAAAAAGTAGCTATCTCCTAAAATTTTTAACTGACTCTGATCATAATAACTGGTATGACCCTGTAACTGAACTTTTAAACTTATATTATTGATTACCCGCCAGCCAAGCATGATGTGTCCGTAAAATGCGTGATCTGATAGAGGTATGTCTTGAAATGACTCTTCACCTAAAAAAACCACACCTGTATTAAAGTTTATTAGCCAGTTTTGGTTTAGTTGCTGGTTGAACGCAAGCCAGGCTGAGAAATCTGCCGCACCGCTACCAGTAAGTTTATGTTTGTCACCAGTGGGTAGCTTCAGACTGCCCCATAAACTTAATGATCTCTGCTTACCTTTTAAAAGTGAACGTGCAATGGCAATTTGTATGTCACCTAATGCAGTGCTCGATTCATTCAGCTCAATAAAAAGCGCATTCTGATTTTGATAGTTGATTTCATATTGATTATTCTTTACAAATGGACGATTGCCCCTCGGTAAACTCAAAAAACTGTGATACTTATCAATGGCAGAATCAAAAAAACCACCACGTTGATGCATGATGGGAATGTCAAGTTTCAGGTTCCAGTTATCAAAGAATCCGTACTGATAAGAAAAGTTAAAGCGGTAGCTTTCGTAATCAAGGGTTATGTTTTCGTTATTGTCAGATTCAATATTTAGCGTATTGGTGATAATCAGGCTAGTAGACCACAGACCTTGTGTTTTTTTATTTAAGCGGGCGCTGGTTGGTAATGCCTGGCCATGAATCAGATTAAAAACATTCTGATCACGGGTTTCAAATGGGTGGAAGTTGGTCTGCTTGCTTTTTTCTGCAGCGACGACAGGGTGAGTCGAGAAAACGGTCAACAGTAAGCATAAAAATACGCCAATGGTTGTACAACCATTGGCGTATTTTTGGAATCTGAAAAAAAGAGTCAGAATCTTGTATCAGAACACTTATTTCAGACCGGCGTAATAAGCAGCAAGATTAGCAATGTCAGCATCGCTTAATGGCGCAACCATTGCATTCATGGTTGGATCTATACGGACTTTAGTTTTAAAATCTTTTATTGCCTTAGCCAGGTAAGCTTCTTTCTGACCGGCCAGGTTCGGGTAGTTGGGCACAACACTGATGCCTTTAGCGCCGTGACAGCCTGCGCAAGCGGCAGATTTCGCTTTTCCTGCAGCAGCGTCACCAGCAAAAGCAACACTTGCGCTTGTCGAAAGTGCGATAGCAGAAATAAGGGTCAAGATTTGATGTTTCATAGGTTACTCCTAAGTTGATTAGATTTTAATGTCGAATTTTGACATTAATGGTAAAAAATTTCTGTAACTTAATCACTAAATAAAGTAGTGACTGTATTATTATACGAATTCAGGGGTGGTACAGTGCGATTATGCTGACACTAAGCTGAACAGTAGCTGAACGGCACTAATAGTTATCGTAAGTTCAGTTAAATCATACGTATAATGTTTTTAATCGTGCGAACACTCTAAAACTGGTGCGCGATACTACCTTAAAGTTCTCTGATATTCAATACACTGTATCAGAAGGCTGTTGAGTTCGGCGTTTACAAATAGCGTCCCCCACTACCAGCAATAATGACTAACAAGCCAATCACCGTGTTGAGACCGACTAATTTACGAATCTGGTTAAGTTGTGCGCCGGCAAGAGGGTAATCCTGAATAATAACTGCATCGCGTAATTTTTGATAAGGTGCATAAAAAACGTACAGGTAAATTATTAGCATGAGAATACCGCCGCCATGCATAATATGAATATGCGCACCAGCACCGGCAAAACCACCAAAATAACTAAATAACATCCAGTAACCGGTGGCAAATAATAAGACAATGCTAAGCCATACCCAGATAAAAAAACGGCGAAATACCTGCGTCCACAGTTCAAGACGTAAAGGCGGTTCAAGTACCTGTGCCGCTGCCGGGCGCAACGCCTGGTGGGCAAAAAACATGCCGCCTACCCAGATAACGGCGGCAAGAGTATGAAGGGCAATACTGTAGAGCATCGGTTTAACTCATCGAATAATCAAGGAGTGTGCATAATAATCTGCAGAGGTGAGGTCTGTCAAAGTGCCGACGATGAAGTAGAGGAGGAATCACTGGTGGAGTCACTAGCCACAATGGGGTAAAATGCGCGCCTTTTCCGACAAATGCCCCCAAAAGGCACTCTAAAGAGGTTTGGTCATGGCAGATTTTAAAATAGCACCATCTATACTTTCCGCAGATTTTGCAATGTTAGGCCCTGAAGTGGACAATGTACTGGCATCAGGCGCAGACATTGTTCATTTCGATGTAATGGATAACCATTATGTGCCTAATTTAACTATTGGTCCTCTGGTCTGTGAAGCACTGCGTAACCACGGCGTTACCGCTGATATTGACGTGCATTTAATGGTGAAACCTGTGGATCGTATTATTCCTGATTTTGCCAAAGCCGGTGCTACCTATATTACCTTTCATCCCGAAGCTAGCGATCATATTGACCGAAGCCTGCAGCTTATTCGTGAATCAGGCTGTAAATCAGGGTTGGTGTTTAATCCTGCAACGCCGCTGAGTTATCTTGATTATGTGCTGGATAAGGTAGACATGGTGTTATTAATGTCAGTAAACCCGGGTTTTGGCGGCCAGTCTTTTATTCCATCAACATTGGGTAAATTACGTGAAGCGCGCAAAATGATTGATGATTCCGGTCTGGATATTCGTCTGGAAGTTGATGGTGGTGTTAAAGTAGATAACATTTGCGAGATTGCACAAGCTGGTGCGGATACCTTTGTAGCAGGTTCCGCTATCTTTGGCGCCAAAGGCGAAAATGATGCAAATGATTACAATACCGTGCTTGCGGCTATGCGTGCTGAATTAGCTAAAGTTTAATAAACAATTTGTTGCGTAGGTTGGCGCTGAGGCACGAAGCCCAACATTTATCTGCATCCTGTTGGGCTTCGTGCCTTAGCGCCAACCTACAAAGCTAAACAAGAATCAGATAGCTGGATATAATGTTAAAACGCCCAGAAATGGTATTAATCGATGTCGATGGCACGCTGGTAGACAGTGTGCCCGATCTGGCATTTTGTGTTGATGAGATGCTGAAACAGCTTGATATGCCAGTGCGGCGCGAAGCCAGCGTGCGGCACTGGGTTGGCAATGGTGTCGAACGGCTGGTGAAGCGCGGCTTGCTTAATGAACTTAACGGTGAGCCGGATGAGGCTTTATACAATACAGCCCTGCCGATTTTCTGTGAATTGTATGCGCAAAACACCTCAGTGCGCAGTTGTTTATATGATGGTGTGCCAGAAGCTCTGGAATTTCTGAAAACCACTGGCGTAAAAATTGGCTGTGTGACCAACAAGGCCAGTGAGTTCACTTTGCCTATTTTGAAAGATTTAGGCATCAGTGATTACTTTGAAACGGTGTTGTGTGGTGATATGGTAGAGCGTAAAAAACCCGACCCTATGCCACTGCTTATGTCAGCAGAAAAGCTAGGAGTCTCAGCAAAAGCATCAATGATGCTCGGTGATTCCATGAGTGATGTAAAAGCAGCAAGAGCGGCAGAGTTTTCGATTATTTGCATGTCGTATGGTTACAATCACGGTGAAGACATCCGCGACTATAATCCCGATGCGGTTGTTGATTCGATGGCGGAAATTAAAGATATTGTTGCCTGGTAATCTGTAGGTTGGGGTGAGGGTCGAACCCCAGCCCAAATCATAAATAACGCCATTGGTGTCTATGTTTGGGGTTCGACCCTCACCCCAACCCAGGCTACGAGAAACGAGCTGGAAAAGTTATGTCTGCTGAAACATTTTCAAAATCCAGGTTCTTAGAACTCAAACAACAGGGTTTTAATCGCATACCGCTAGTACGTGAAGTGCTGGCTGATCTGGATACCCCGCTCAGCACCTACCTGAAACTGGCAAATGCGCCATACAGTTATCTGTTTGAGTCCGTGCATGGCGGCGAAAAATGGGGGCGTTATTCCATTATCGGTTTGCCCTGTAAAAAAGTCATTAAAATTACTGGTTATGAAATTTCGCAATATGAGAATGAAAAATTAATCGATAGCCAGACGGTTGCTGATCCGCTACAGTGGATTGATGATTACCAATTGCAGTTCAAGGTTTATGAAGATGAAGAACTGCCGCGTTTTACCGGTGGACTAGTCGGTTATTTTGGTTATGAAACCATTGCATATATAGAAAAACGCCTGGCCCGAGTAGGCAAGTCCGCTAAAGACGATCCGCTGCAAACGCCGGATATTTTGTTGATGGTATCTGAAGAAGTTGTGGTGTTCGATAATTTATCGGGCAAGCTGTTTATTATTGTTCAGGTTGATGTGGATGAAAAGAACGCATTGCATAACGGTGAGGCACGGCTGCAACAGATAGCGCAAGATTTGCGTCAGCCGCTACCAGAAAAAATCAGCCATACCAGACAAAGCGTTAACGAAGAAGACTTTGTTTCAGGCTTTACTGAACAAGGTTACAAAGATGCCGTTAAAAAAGCCAAACAATATATTGTTGATGGCGACATCATGCAGGTGGTTTTATCGCAGCGTTTAACCATTCCGTTTAATGCGCCGCCGTTGGATTTGTATCGCGCACTGCGCAGCCTTAACCCTTCACCTTATATGTATTACCTTGATTTGGCTGACCACCACATAGTAGGTTCCTCGCCCGAAATTCTGGTGCGCCTGGAAGGTGGTCAGATCACAGTACGGCCTATTGCGGGCACCCGCCCACGTGGTGAAGATGAAGCCGCAGATTTGCAGCATGAAAAAGAATTGCTGGCCGACCCCAAAGAACTAGCTGAGCATTTAATGCTGATAGATTTAGGGCGCAATGATGCAGGCCGAGTCAGCAAGATCGCGACCGTTAAATTGACCGAAAAAATGCAGGTTGAGCGTTATTCTCATGTTATGCACATTGTTTCAAACGTCACCGGCGAGCTTCAGCATGGATTAAGTGCAATGGACGTTTTACGTGCAACATTTCCGGCGGGTACGGTAAGCGGCGCACCTAAAATTCGCGCCATGGAAATCATAAACGAGTTTGAGCCGGTGAAACGCGGTATTTATTCAGGTGCGGTTGGTTACCTGTCATGGAATGGCAACATGGACACCGCTATTGCCATTCGTACTGCGGTAATAAAAGATAAACATTTGTCGATACAGGCAGGTGCGGGCATTGTTTATGATTCCGTGCCTGAAAATGAATGGGCTGAAACCATGAGCAAAGCGCGGGCGATTTTCCGCGCTGTTACCATGGCAGAAGCTGGTCTTGATGCATAATAGCCATTTATATAAATGAACTCTTTGCGCAAAATATCTTTTTCGCTACTGTCATCTCGACCAGAGGGAGAGATCTTAAACAACTGTAGGATAAGATCTCTCCCTCTGGTCGAGATGACAGTAGCATTGATTTTTTTACTATCCATTCTTTGGTTCGTAAACGCCACATCCATGTGGCACTACTTGTGCAAAGCTCTCAAATAGTGAAAAAATTAGACTTAAGATTTTTATTGTCTCTGTTGGTGTTGCTACTGTCGGCGAGTTTTATGCCGCAGGCAGCGGCAAAAATAACTGCGTCACAAATGGCTATTGTGGTCAATATAAACGATGCTCAAAGCCAGTTGATAGCTGATTATTATCGTATTAAAAGAAATATACCTGAGCAGAACATTATTGAAATAAGTTTGCCGGAAAAGCCAAATTCAATTGGCAAAGAGTTATTCAACCATATCTATCAGCAGGTAAAAGCAAAAACAAAAGATAATGTGCAGTATTATGCCCTGGCCTGGAGCAAACCTTTTAAGGTAGATTGTATGTCGATAACGTCAGCATTTGCCTTTGGTTTTGATCAGTCATTTTGTGCGCAAGGCTGCAAAGCAACACAGTTAAGTGCTTATTATAATTCTGATAGCGAGCTGCCAGCTAAAGATTTAACGATTTATCCGACAATGATGCTGGCAGGAAGCTCATTGCAACAGGTTTATGCAATGATTGATCGAGGTGTTGCATCCGATCATACAAAACCGAGAGGCACAGCATATTTAATGAATACAACAGATAAGGCAAGAAATGCGCGTTCACGGCGTTATCGCATTATCCTGGAATTGCTGGCAGAAAATATTAATATTGAACAGATAAACAGTGATGTATTAAAAGATAAAAATGATGTCATGTTTTATTTTACCGGGCTTACAAAAGTAAAAGCGATAAACAGCAACCAGTATTTGCCAGGAGCCATTGCCGATCACCTGACTTCCACTGGTGGCCGCCTGTTTGGCAGTAAACAAATGAGTATATTGCGCTGGCTGGATGCAGGAGCCACGGCAAGTTATGGAACCGTTGTTGAGCCATGCTCTTTTACTCAAAAATTTCCCAATCCGGGTATTGTGATTGACCGTTATACTAACGGTGAATCCTTAATTGAAGCCTACTGGAAAAGTGTCGCCTGGCCGGGGCAGGGTGTGTTTGTTGGTGAACCAATGGCCTCACCTTATGCAGATGCTGTTCAATAAATAAAATACAGAAAAATTAAACATGTTATTAATGATAGATAATTATGATTCTTTTACTTACAACCTGGTGCAATATCTGGGTGAGTTGGGTGCCGATGTGGAAGTCCATCGTAATGATGAAATCACGCTGGATGAAATTAAAGTCATGGGGCCTGAAAAACCAGGGCCGGAAAAATTAATGATTTCCCCCGGACCCTGCACCCCGGATGAAGCGGGAATATCAATGGATGTTATAAAAACCTTTGCCGGTAAGATTCCCATATTAGGTGTTTGTCTGGGGCATCAGTGCATCGGTCAGGTATTTGGTGGAAAAATTATTCATGCCAAAGAAATCATGCATGGCAAAACATCACGTATTTATCACAAAGATGGCCATGTGTTTGCCGGTTTAAAAAACCCCTACACCGCAACACGTTATCATTCGCTGGTGATTGAAAAAGAATCACTACCCGATTGTCTGGAAATCACCGCCTGGACGCAAACCCAAACAGGTGAGATGGATGAGATCATGGGCGTGCGTCATAAAACAATGAATGTTGAAGGGGTACAGTTTCATCCTGAATCTATCCTGACGGAACATGGACATGATTTGCTGAATAATTTTTTAAAATCGAAATAATGATGAGTGATTAGTGTTAAATTATAATTGTCGCATCACTCAGGAGACACAAAATGCAATGGTCCGAAGTTATTAATAACCCCGTACTACAAGATCTGCCTTTTAAGATTGAACTTAACAAATTTGGCAAAATATTAATGAGTCCTGCATCAAATCGCCATGGTCGAATACAAATGAAAATTGGCAATAAGCTGTCCAATGCCTTGCCAAATGGAGAAGTTATTTCAGAGTGTTCAATTCAGACATCTGAGGGGGTAAAGGTAGCTGATGTAGTATGGGCATCAAATGAATTTATCAATACATATGCTTACAAAACACCCTACCCAAAGGCACCGGAAATATGTGTAGAAATCGTATCGCCATCAAATTCAAAAATAGAAATATCTAATAAAGTAGAGCTATATTTGGCAAAAGGCGCTTGCGAAGTCTGGATCGTTTTTGATAATGGGAAAATAGATACATATACGCATACCGGGATTATTGAAAGCAGTTGTCTTGCTGCTGGGGCACAAAACGGTTGATTATGAAATCCTCATTTACCATGCAACAGGCAATAAAAGCCGTCACCGAAAAACGTGATTTAAATACCGAAGAAATGACGGCAACTATGCGCCTGATCATGACTGGTGAAGCCACCCCCGCACAGGTTGGCGGTTTTTTAATAGGTTTGCGCATGAAAGGCGAAACCATTGATGAGATTGCATCGGCAGCGGCTGTGATGCGGGAACTGGCTGCTAAGGTTGAGGTAGATAAAAATCATCTGGTTGATACCTGTGGTACCGGTGGTGATGCTTCCGGCAGTTTCAATATATCCACCGCCAGTGCCATCGTGGTTGCCGCCGCTGGCGGCTTCGTTGCCAAACACGGCAATCGCTCTATCAGCAGTAAGTCAGGCAGTGCTGACGTGCTGGAAACAGCCGGGGTTAATCTTGAGATTAACCCCGAGCAGGTTGCAGAATGTGTCAATGAAATCGGAGTTGGTTTTATGTTTGCGCCACACCATCATAGTGCGATGAAACATGCTATTGGGCCACGACGCGAAATGGCAGTACGTACCATCTTCAATGTATTGGGGCCTTTAACCAATCCTGCTGGTGCGCCGAATCAGGTGCTGGGTGTTTTTAGTAAAGAGCTGGTAGAACCATTAGCTCACGTATTAAAACGCCTGGGCAGTGAGCATGTGCTGGTGGTTCATGCAGAAGATGGTATGGATGAAATCAGCATCGCCACGCCCACGTATATTGCCGAGTTAAATAATGGGGAAGTCAAAACCTACACTATTCAACCGGAAGATTTTGAACTGCCGCGTGCTAGCCTTGAACAGATACGCGCCACAGATTCAGCGCATAGTCTGGAAATTATAAAAAGTGTGTTTAATAATACGGCAGGACCAGCGAAAGACATTGTGTGCTTAAATGCGGGTGCAGCAATTTATGCCGCAGGACTAACTGCATCATTAACAGAAGGCGTAAAAAAAGCGCAGGATGTCATTGCCAGCGGTACGGTTGCTGAAAAGCTGGAACAGCTAATTGTTAAAACTAACAGCTATTCATAAATTAAATGATGAGCAATAATGACTATCACTGAAGCGCCCGACATATTAATAAAAATCCTTAACCGCAAACGCGAAGAAATAAATGAGCGTTCGGCAAAGGTTTCTATAGAGGTGTTAAAGCAGCAATGCAAAAATGCAGATGCAGTGCGTGGTTTCATCAAGTCCATCGAAAATAAAATTAATAATAATCAATCTGCTGTCATTGCAGAAATAAAAAAAGCATCACCCAGTAAAGGCTTATTAAGAAAAAATTTTGAACCGGCTGAAATAGCCAGAAGTTATGCCAGCCACGGTGCAGCCTGTTTATCAATACTAACCGATAAAGATTATTTTCAGGGTCACGAAGAGTATTTGAAACAGGCAAGAGCGGCATGTCAGCTTCCGGTTATTCGTAAAGACTTTATTATTGACCCCTATCAGGTGTATGAAGCAAGAGCGATTGATGCCGACTGTATATTGTTAATCGTGTCTGCATTAGATGATAAAAACCTGCAATCATTGTTTGATCTTGCGCAGGAGTTAAACATGGATGTACTAATGGAAGTGCATGATGAACAGGAAATGCAGAGGGCGCTAAAAACAGGTGCACGTTTAATCGGTATTAATAACCGTAACCTGCGAACCTTTGAGACTTCGCTGGATACTACGCTAAATATGTTGAATATGGTCAATGATAATCATATTCTGGTGACTGAGTCGGGTATTCATAACAAAGATGATGTACAGTTGATGCTGGATAACAAGGTTAATGCTTTTCTGGTGGGTGAGGCGTTTATGCGAGCGGACAATCCAGGAGAAAAACTGGCTGAGTTGTTTTTTAAATAAAAAATAATCTATCCGCGAAGAACGCAAAATACGCAAAAAAAGCGTAAAGAGCATTGTGATATGGATGTGCCGTTTACGGACCTAAGGATGGAAAATGTTTTTGTTTTTTTTTTGCGTCTTTTGCGTTCTTCGCGGACTGTTTTTGTTTTTTCAATTAAATGGTCTTTAATATGAAAGCAGTAGTGAAATGGTTAGACAATATGTCCTTTGTCGGCGAATCGGAAAGCGGACACGCGGTAGTCATGGATGGCCCGACTGAAAGTGGTGGGCGAAACATGGGTGTTAGGCCAATGGAGATGGTATTGCTTGGCATGGGTGGTTGTACTGCCTTTGATGTAGTGTTAATTTTACAACGTCAGCGTCAGTCAATAACTGACTGTTATGTTGAGCTATTGGCCGAACGTGCAGATAAAGTGCCTAAAGTATTTACTAAAATTCATGTGCATTATGTAGTTAAAGGCAAAGACCTGGATGAAAAAAAAGTGGCACGCGCCATCAATATGACGGCAGAAAAATACTGTTCAGTTTCTATTATGCTGGCACAAAGTGTTGATGTAACCCACGATTTTGAAATTATAGAAGAGTAACTATTCATCTCACCCCTGAAATCCGCCAGCTCTGCGTTAAAAAATGGTCATTTACATGCGTAAACTCACATTTTTTGCCTTGATCTGACGAATTTCATGGGCAATCTGGATAGTTACAACCTTGTCCTGAAAAATTTTCACTAAAGAATAAATAGAATGCCTCACATAGAAAATACGGCGAATGCACAGTTTGACACCTTATGTAAGCACTATTACCACTCATGGTTTCGTTACCATCCAGAAGCAGCTGTAGATGTTGGTGTTAATGATTACGCGGGTCAGTTAAGAAGTTATGAACATGATGACATCGGCGCGCTGATTTCACTAAATCAGAAAATGCAGTCAGCGCTGGATGAGTTGAACAACACTGATCTGGATCAGAGCAGGCAGTTCGATTACCGCATCATAAAGGGTGCAATCTCCATCGAGTTACATGATTTAGAAGAGAATGACTGGCGTTATCGGGATCCACTTGTTTATGTGCCGGTTAATGCAATTTATCAGTTATTAATCCACCCCGGTGAAAATGTACACAAGTCAATCAAACATCGGCTTGAGGTTATCCCGGAATACCTGCGTGGTGCCAAAGTCATGTTGTCATCTTATCCTGAGCGGGTTGTACCGCAATGGACGGTTACGGCAATAGAGTTGGCGAAAACAGGTGCTGAATTTATCCGCAGTCTTGAGCGACATCCATTGGTTACCGCTCAATTTACCAATTCGGCAAGATTGCAACCGCTGTTTGATGCTGCCGCGATTGCCCTTAAGGATTTTGCAACATATCTTGAAAAGGATGTATTGCCTTCAGCCGAAGGTAAATTTGCCTCTGGGTTTAATCGCTTTAATCGACTGTTAAAAGAAAAGCACTACCTGGCAGTTGACGTAGATAAAATACTGCGTTTTGGTGAGACTCTGGCAGAACAAACAGAAAAAGAATTATTGCTGCAAAGCCAACAATTATGTGGCGAAGAAAATATTAACAAAGCCCTGGCAATAGTTTGCGCGCAACATCCGCAAGCCTCTCAGCTGCTAGATAGCTACCGTAAAGAAATGCAGGCGGCGCATGCCTGGTTACTTGATGCGGACATTGTTACCGTGCCGCAAAAGCAGTCATTAAAGGTTCAGCAGACACCCTCATTTTTGCGTGATGTTATTCCGTTTGCAGCGTATGAACCTCCTATGCCTCATGACAAAGAGCAGCGTGGATTATATTATGTAACAACAGTGGAAGATGATTTGTTACTGGCAGAACATAATCAGTACAGCATCGGTTTAACCTCGGCGCATGAAGCCTTTCCCGGTCATCATTTGCAGTTTGTTATTGCCAGTCAAAATAATAACAATGTCACGCGATTATTAAATACCTCAGCCAGCATGGTTGAAGGCTGGGCGTTGTATTGCGAACAACTGGTTTTTGAACAAGGTTTGTACAATACAAAAGAACACCGGTTTATTCTGTTGCGTGATCAACTATGGCGCGCCCTGAGAATTATTATTGATGTAAAAATCCACACTGGACAGTTTACTTTTGATCAGGCAGCAAATCTGCTGGTAGAAAAACTGGGTTTTGAAATTTCACAGGCACGATCAGAAATCACCTGGTACAGCAGTGCGGCAGCGACCCCTTTGTGTTACGCCGTTGGCCGCGAAATTATTTTAAAAACTCGTGAGATAATGAGCGCTACTGATAAATCAAAATTAAAGGAATTTCATGATGCGTTATTATCGCAAGGTTCCATCGCCCTACCGCTGGTGATCCAGACAGTTTTTGGTGAATCTGTCTGGCAACAAGTACATGATGAACTATTCGTTTAAGCCTAATCCTTCTAAGTAACTTCAATCGGCATCATAACCTTTCCGAGCTGTTTAGTCGTTGTCGTAGGGTGGATAAGTGAAACGCATCCACATTTCATCGCAATATCCTGGTGGATGCGCTATCGCTTATCCACCCTACCGTAGCATTGAAATCTTCCCAGGTACTCAAGCTTGCAAAAGTTACTTGTAGATGGGTGTGCGGCACGCTCTGAGATGCTATGTAGGGATTAGGGGTTTAACCTGAATGTGACAAAATAAGTTTTTAAACGTAATAAGCCGTACCCGTCATCACCTTAGACATTGCCGCCATTAAAGTTTTAACCGGTGGTGGTAATTCAGCTGCGCCAT
>CAYQXD010000014.1:0-25670 GCA_964421315.1 uncultured Thiotrichaceae bacterium
TGTTTGAGAAGGCTAGTTACCTTACTGAGTCGCAGAAGCGACAAAAGACTATTTGACTACAACTATATATTATTCTTAAATTATTTCAACCTTTTTTCCAATGTACCGTAAACCCGTCCTTCAGGTCGGCGAGGATGTCAATTAATACCTTTTAGGTGCGTTTTACAGAAGGTGTGTTTTAATCATGGATGCTAACCTAGCTTTATCTATTTGCTAGGAGAACACTAATGCCACCAACTCAACAGCCAAATTCTCGCGCTGTATTCAATGAATCCGTTACATTTAGTAGTCTACAAGCTCATCATGTTATGGATCGTTGTTTTGAAAAATTAAATCGATCACTTTTTTCAATTTCAGTCATTTTACAAATAACCTGCGATGAAGAAAAAATCGAGCAGGTTAATGAAGTTATCAATGATTACTTTATTGATGGTGAAAAAGACTTGACGCTGCAAATTGCTCAAATGAAGAAAATTCTTGATGATAATGGCGTGGAGAAGCTTGCTGGATATACTAGGCCACGAGAGTTTAAACTTGAATTATTCTCACCAAGAATGAAGAAGTTTTTAGTATTGGTGGATTTGCTGGATCAATTGATCCGTCTGATTGATACAGTCTGGTTTGCGTCAGAGCTTACTGATAAGCAAAAGAAGGTCGCCGGCATACAGTGGCGACAAAGGCTTATTAAGTTATCTGGTCGCATTATCAACATCGAAAAACGCGCTAGAAATGATGCGGCTAGCCAGGGTAAAAAAGAAGAGGTAGAAGCCGCTGCGCCTGCGGATACATCAGACACCGATGAAGAAATATTAGCTGCGGTTAAAGAGGCTGAAAGTGAAACATCCGAAATAAAAGCAACTAAAACACCAGTTAAGAAAGTTACTAAAAAAGAGATAGAGCCAGCATTAGAGCCGGAGCCAGAACCTAAACTGGCAACCGCTTGATAGTCTTTTGCGCAAAATCAAATAGCCGCTAATGCGGCTATTTTTTTGTCTGAATATTCTTATTCAAATTAGCGATAGCTTTTTCCTAAAATCCAAAAATAAGATTAGTTTTTTTAATAAACTTGCATTTTTAAAATATGTGAGATAATTATAATTATATTTAATAATAAGGAGAACTGTAGTCAACTACCTCGCCCTAAAGAAACGAGGCTTGTAAAAGCCTAAGTTGACCAGCCTAAGTGCTTTGGGCACTACGATTACAATGTGATCACACCCTGGAATGCATAAGCCAGTTCCAGGCTCTGTGGGTAATTATCAAGACCAGCGAAAGGTAAACTGGGAAGGTGGTTATCACGACAAGCATAGTAATCATTGGCGAGGCTTACTTTACCCGCATTATGCGGAGCTGACGGGTAACCGTCATTCATTAACGGAGAAAGCATTGAGAGTTTTAGTGTTAGACAAAAACAAGCGGTCTTTGATGCCTTGCCGACAGGCAAGAGCACGTAAGCTGCTGTCTGCTCAAAAAGCCTCGCTCTACCGACGTTACCCTTTTACCATTATTCTAAAGGAGCGCGACAGTGGTGATACCCAGCCCATTTCCCTGAAAATAGACCCCGGTTCAAAAACCACAGGAATTGCTTTAGTGGCTGAATTTGATTCTAACAACACTTGTGTTTTCGCATTAAACATTGGGCATCGTGGTCATCAAATTAAAGTATCACTGGAAAAGCGCAGAGCCATTCGTCGAAGCAGGCGAAATCGCCATTGTCGCTACCGACCTGCTCGCTTTCTAAATCGGAAAAAACAAACGCCCTGGCTACCACTATCATTAATGTCTCGGGTCCACAATGTTGAAACGTGGACAAAGCGATTAAAGTTATTTGCTCCCGTTTCAGATGCACAAGTAGAAACCGTGAGATTCGATATGCAGTTAATGGAAAATGCCGACATTCAAGGCGTTGAATACCAGCAAGGCACGCTCAAAGATTGGGAGCAACGGGAGTACCTGCTGTATCGAAATAAACATACCTGTGCGTATTGTGCGGGTCTGTCCGGGGACAAGATTCTCAACAAAGAACACATCATGCCTAAAGTATTAGGCGGCAGCAATCAGATTGTCAATCTGACCATTGCCTGCCGGTCTTGCAATGAGCATAAAGGCAAACTGCATCCAAAAGCATGGATAGCGTTATGCAGCGACAAGAAAGACAAGATTAATAAACAAAGAGCGGTTTCCATGGCAAAGATATTAACTGGTTACCGTCCCACTCTTCGGGATGCAGCCGCCGTCAATGCCACACGTTATGCTGTTGGCGGCATGGTGAAATCGCATTTTCCGAATACGCAATTCTTTTCCGGTGGTCGTACCAAGAAAAATCGCTCTAAGCAATTGCTACTCAAAGATCACTGGATCGATGCCGCTTGTGTCGGTCATCAAGGTGCCAACATCATTATTGAAAGTTTTGATTTTCTAAGCGTTACGGCTCAAGGACATGGTTCCAGGCAAATGTGCCGGATGGATAAGTTTGGCCTTCCCAGAACCAGTGCCAAGAATAAAGGTTTGGTACACGGATTCAAAACAGGTGATCTGGTGACCGCTCAGGTCTCTACTGGCAAGAAAAAAGGATTTTACACAGGCCGGATTGCGGTACGCAGTTCTGGTTTTTTTAATATTAAAACCTCGAACGAAACTGTTCAAGGGATTTCTCACCGTAACTGTCGCAGTATTCAAAAGGGCGACGGTTATGGGTATTTTTTAACAAATCCCGCGAAATTCTCCATCCAGAGTGCTAGCTTGGGTGGCGATGGATAGCGGATGCTCCCGAAAGAGCATTATGTTTTTGGTGTACTCTGATTTTTGATGTATTGTTTTAGTACCTCAATGGGTGCGCCACCGGCGGAGATCAAGCAATAGGCTCTAGTCCAGAGAACAGGTTTCAAGTAGAACTTCTGGACTCTTGCCGGGAACTCCTTGCGGATCATGCGTGATGTGACGGTTTTTAGGCTGTTAATGAACTTACTGGGCATGATGTTGGGATGAGCGTCAAGGAGCAGGTGGATGTGATCAGCTTCACCACCAAATTCATCCAATACGATATCCCATCGGCTACACTGGGTTTGGCATATTTCCTCAAGGCGTTTGAGCATAGTCTTAGTGAAAACCTTGTGGCGATATTTGGTCACTAACACCAAATGATACTTGATGTTATAAACACAGTGATAATGAGACTTATGTGGTTTTTTCATGTTGTTACACCATAACCAATATGCTACGATTGTACTATGATTTTACGTGCTTATAAATACCGGATTTATCCCAATGCACAGCAACGTGAAAAACTGATCCAGTATTTCGGTGCAGCACGTTTTATCTACAACACAGCACTGGATTTGAAAAAACGCTACTACGACCAGTTTGGTAAAGGTCTGAGCAAGCGCCAGATACAAGATCAGTTTGTAGCACTGAAACAAACGCCAGAGTTCGACTGGCTTTACCAGGTCAACAGTCAAAGCATTCTGGCAGTACTAGGTAATGTTCATATCGCCTATAAGAACTTCTTTGAAGGACGAGCAAAATTTCCTCGTTTCAAAAGCCGTAAAAACGGCTGGCAGGCATTTCAAGCACCACAGCATGTACAAGTTGATATTGAACTGGGTCAGGTGAAATTACCCAAAATAGGCTGGATCAAGGCGAAGCTGCACCAGTCTTTTGATGGAAAGATCAAGACTTGTACTATCAAGCGTAATCCTGCCGGACAGTATCAAATCGCCATACTGGTTGAAACGCAAGACGAGCTGCCAAATAAAGCTCCGATAACAAAAGCAACAACCAAAGGTTTTGATCTGGGTCTGAAAGACTTTATCATTACCGATAGCGGTGAGAAAATCCCAAATCCGAAGTTTTTGCACCAGGGGCTGTATCGTCTGGGTGTGGAGCAAAAGAAATTCGCTCGGATGAAAAAAGGTTCAACTCGGCGAGAGAAGCAGAAACAGTGTGTAGCTTTGCTACACCTGAACATATCGAATCAACGTCATGATTTTTTACATCAAGAATCCTCAAAACTGGTGCGCGATAGCCAAGCTGAAACACTGGCTTTTGAGGATTTGCATATCAAGGGGATGATTCGGAACAAAAAGCTGGCGCGGCACATCGCGGATGTGGCGTGGGGTAGGTTTGTATCCATAATCCAGTACAAATGCGACTGGGCGGGTAAAAACCTGATCTACTGCAACCGTTGGGCACCCAGTTCCAAACAGTGCAGTTGCGGTTATATCAACCAGCATCTCACTCTTGCCGATAGAGAATGGACATGTCCAGAATGTCATACGCACCATGACCGGGATATTCTCGCGGCACAGAACATCAAGGCGTTTGCCTTAGCTGATGCGCTCGGAACGAGCGATAACATAAAGTGTTCCCCATCACCTATACCGATCAGCGTTGGTGGTGATGCGAAAGGTGCAGGATGGTTCCTGCATGGGTCATTAGAAGCTCCGTCTATAGCCGCTGTTGCGGTTTAGGGGGAGTGGTTCACTCCAATCGATAGCTCAACAACATGAGGAAGACGAGAAACTGGCTGCCTGAAGACAGGTAAGTGCTATCCCTCCCCGACGTGAACAGACGGGGTATCTCGCGAAAAATTTTATGAAATATTTAAGTACTGTTGTTTTATTTAGTGTTGTTTTGGTTTCTGCTGGTTGCGCATCAAAAAAACCACCCGTCTATAATGCTGAGGATTCAAAAGCATTAAACATCGTTAAAGCCGCTGATATGGACTACGGGCTTAAAGATGTAGTGGTGCCTAAAGATACTGTATCCGATATAAGACACTCTGTGGGTTATGGTGCCGTTTATGGGTTAGCTGGTTATAGTGCGCCCGTGCCAGGCTTGTCATCGTTGAGCACGGCCGGCCTAAATATAATATCCTGGGCTTTACAGCCAAAATCACCTGCCGCTCGAAACAGTGTTATTGCCTGGATGCCTGAAGACATGGCCAGCAACAAAGAAGATTCGTCAACAAAATTAATTGAACTTGTTGTTGACGCTACTGAAAAAGCTGCAAGGGAGCTTGGATATGAACCTTCGCTGGGTGTTAATGAAAAAATAAAAAACGCAGACATTATGGTTGTGAGATTACCGCATAGTGATCCTGGTTTTTGCAATTTTCCAGATAATGACGTTGATCCAGTCCCCGCGTTTTGCAACATCGCTTACGCTGTTAATTACCCAATAAAAATTGATAATACAGCATATTTTTTAGGTGGTGGTTCTACCTGGTTTTTTGATCCCACTGCAAGAAACTTTACTACAATGTCTCTTTATAGTAAAAAATTAGCCAGAAGAATGGTTGGAGGCAAGTATAATGTTTATAACCAGCTTGAACTATTGATTGAAACAAGCAGACACCTTCCTGAATGGGTTTATTTCTATCTGGCACCAGGTGAAGTCAGAATATCAGAAGAAGAGAAAATAAAGGCTCCAATGATTTTGAGTCAGGGTAAAATCCTCTATTTCATCAAGGAAATAGAGGATTAATCTGCGTGTAGATAGTGATCAATAACAGGAAATATCATGGAAACAATAATGAATTTATTTATGCTTATCTTTGCATCAATAACAAAGATAAACTGGCCTGGAAGTGTGAAAGAAAAGGGCCGTCAAGCACAATACCGTTATGTAAAAAATGGTATTAATGTGAAAGCATCTGTTGATTTTGGTGAAATAATAACACTTGCAGAAGCTCAGAGAAGATTAATAAAAAACAGAGAGTTATCACCACATCATAAGGTTGATATTTATCGATTTAGGTAGCAAATCCAGGTTTTTAAAGTGCACCCGATGGATCAACAATCATATTTGTTGTCGCGTCTTTGCGGTGTTGATCTAGATCTTCCTGGCCTATTCTTTCAAATAGCCGTTGTTCGGCATCAAGTCGTTGCGTATCTGGATCAACCATATTAAACGCATTGCCTGAACCGGTTAATGAGTCCAGCGTCATGGTATTGACATCAGGCATCATGTTATTTATGGTTAAAATCGCCGTCCATTCGCTCAGGTCAATCTGTGTCCAGTCAATAGATGCGATTTGATCCATGGTGAGTCCTCCACAATCTGGGTTTCTTATGTTACCGTATGGCACGCCAATCTGTGGGCGCACCTGAGCATTAATAATGCGTGATAAAGGTGAATTAAAACAACAAAAAGATTCTCGTTTTTCTATGCATACGCCGAACACACTGTTTTGGCAATAAGAACCAAGGTATTGACAAGATTTGGTCGTTTTCTTTGCCGCTAATTCAAATTCTGGTGTTTCACACTCCCAGATAATCTGTATTACCATAACGGCTACTACATAGGCGGTATAGGCTGTCATCAAGTATCCTGCGGCACTCCCAATCATAGATTGGGAGGCTTGTTCTGACATTGCTTCACCCACTCCCGCTTCTGCTGCACTTGCACCCATTTCAGTACCAGCTGAACCAATCATATCCTGTATAACACCATCAACAGCAGCTTGTATTTCCGTTATCATGGTATCAACATAACTTGTAACCGGCTCAAAAAATTCTGTTACCGAACCAGAGATACTATCAATGTATGAGGTAAAAGGTTTCGTTACCGTACTGTAAGTACTGGTTACTGGTGTGCGTATTACCTCCCATGCGCCTTTAATTGCAGAGCCACTCTGTAGATTCATAATACTTGAATCCAGAACACCAACAGACATAATACCTTTCAGGTATGTACCCATAGTAATATTAGTAGGAACATCACAACAATCCTGAACACCACCCATTGCTTTTTTGCATGTGTAGCCTTCGCCGCCAAATACGGTGCAATTTACATCTGCTGTTCCCGTTACTTCAACACAATTCATGTCCTGTGACATAAATTGTGCCGCCTGTAATTTAGCGGATACTTCTGCAAAGGACGCGGATTGTGTTTTATTGGGATCAATACAGTCATCGCCCATACAACGAATAGGGCCAGCACAGTCTATTTCAAGCGTAGATTCTACATCTTGTATCTGTACATCTTCTCCACAGTCCCACACTTCATTAAAGATATAACATGTGCCGCTTGAACTATCTGTCCCTTCAACACAGTCTGCGCTGATAAAGCCGCATGACGGGTTATCTTCATATTGCTGACAGGTATCAAGCTCACCCCCTCCCGCTTCGGGGCATACCGTATCGCCATTTGCTGCGGTATAACAATCCAAAGGTCCTTCGTAGTAATCATAATTAATATCTACAGCAATGGTCTCACAAAACTTTGGTATATTGGGAAAAGGTGAGGGTTGTATCTGATCCTCGCAAATATTAACCTCATTAATGAAACGACAAGTAGAACCGGGCACAAAAACAGTGTCCCAGTTGTTATCAAAGTCAATATAGGTGGTATCAGGAGTTGTTACAATATTGTTAGGCATGGATATGCAAGACACAGTGCCCGAAGCAAAGCCATCGTCTATTCCAATAAGCGCCTCATTTGCAGCATCAATACATTCCTGTGGTATCCAGGTATCTTGTGAAACGGCTTGTGATGCATCGTAGCGAATTTGTAATTTTGCATAACCTTCACCACCGCCTGTGACAGATACACGAATTTTAAATCTGACAGTATCGCCAGCATCGATTGCATTTAAAAACTGGCTGGTTATATCAATATTAGGATTCTGGTTCCATGAGGTCGATAATTCACAAGCTCCTCCTGTTTCAGGTGGGAAATTAGAATTAGGTCCAGACCAAACAAGCTGCTCATGACCTTCTTTGCCAATCCATATCTGCATATAATCGTCCCACACTGCATTGACAAGCGTTACGCTCTGAATGGCCTGTGGACTGATAACGCGAAAGACGTTTTCTCGTTCAAAAATAGCGCAATGGCCCGTCCAGTAGTTATCGCCTATCGTTCCAATCCATAAATCAAGAGAATCATTTATGCCTGGCGTGGGCATAATGTTATATGGGCCGGAAACATGCTGGATTAGTCCAGCGTCAAGAACATGTGTTATCTCACATTGAGCCGACTTGTCTACGATACGTTCGCAGTTTTTGTAATCGGGTATTCGTGTTGTGCCTCCAATATCATTAAGTACTGTTGTTGATGAACAATCACCGAATGACGCTGATATGTCTTCTATGTTGTCAAACGTATGGCGTGTTGTAGTAAAAACAGGGTCATTTGTCAAATCAGGTCGAGGCATATCAAGCCTGTCCAGCATTACTTTATATGCCATACCAGATGTTGATGTTGGCTCGTCCAAATTAGCATCATTCCATAAAACAGACTGGGTGTTTTCACCAGTGGTATTCATGGCATCGCCATCGTTACTTACGCCTGTTAGCTCCGCTACATTCGGCTCTGAGCCTACAGGGTAAAACTCAGATACTGGGGCTGCGTTTGTTGCGCTTGTTGAGGGTGCAAATTCATTAGAATTTATACTGATAGATGAACCAGTACCATCAAGCTGAATTGTTACTTCACCATTATTTATACTGGATGGTCTGGCATTAAAACCATCAATAGATTCTTGACCAAATGCCTGCCCTTCCAGAGCTGCATCTGAAAAGGCATCTGCGTATAAATGTGGTTGTACAACTGAGAAAACCATTGTTACGCATAATAATTTTGCTGTTGTTTTTTTTAGTCTACTAATCATTTTTATTTTAAAGCTTGTTTTAATTAATACGTGTTGCAGCAGTCGTTCCATCTCCAAATTGTATATATTAAATCTTCACCAACCGCCGGAATTGTTCGGTTCATGCCCCAGGTGAATACACTTTCACCTGTAACGTGTGCATCATCTGTTTCTGGTAACGGATGTAACAAAGTGTATTTGTACATAGACTTGCTCATGACTGGATCAATAACGCCTTCACACATTGCCGCAGTACCCATTGTTTTATGTGCCAGTCCTCTACGATGCAAAGCAGTCAATGCTTTAACTTTTAACAAGCTGGTATTAGTTACAAGTGAGCTCATCGTGTATTGCTTGCCGCTAAGCGGGTAAATGGTTCCCCATGAACCAGCGCACCAGAAAAGTGAATTTATTGGATAACCAGCAGTAGACGATATCGCATCCGGTATGCAGGCAACTGCGGCAACAGGATTTGCGACTGCTGCTGCTTCTGGGTTAGTAAAGAAAGCAAGTTCGTCATTATTCCATGTGGGGTCTAATTCGCTCATATACATCATATCTAGATCCATATAACCATCTGCATTACATGTGGGATTTGTAAAAATTTCTAATATGCTTAATAAGGGAAAAGAATAATAGTGATAATGCATAAATGTTCCCTGAGCGCCTGCCTGACCGCCTTTTTGATGGTTTCCCTGATTTATTCGGTCAAATGGGAACATAGCGCCATTGAGAACGGATGAGCATCCTGGAACACGTTGAAATTCAATTAAACGTGCAGGTTCCCACATAGAGGTTGTAAACCCGGGTCTTGGTAAGCCCGCGTCATCCTGGCAGGTACATAAAGGTGTTGATACCGCTTCAGATGGTGCTGGATCGCCTGACCCACCTGGCATGGGTACACCGCCTATTCTTAATGGGAAAATGCAATCCCAGCATATATCTGTTATTAATTTACCAGATATAATATTGGCATCTATACATCCTGGGTCAGCCGAGGCTATTTTTGATACCAATAAAAAAGGTAACAATAATCGTAAGAGGTGCTTCATTGATTAATACCTGCCACTTGTGCGAGTTCTTTTACAATGAATACTTTGTTGTTATTGTCAGCTGTAATAATGACTGGAAGGCTGTTTAACTCGAATCGAGAAACAATTTCAGACGTTAGTTTAAAAACAGGCTTATCAAAATGTTCTGTTATTGCTTTATAGGAATCCCAGCCTTTATCTTTATCGAACTGGGTAACAATGATGGTTACTGTTGAATGTGCCTTGTTTAGGTTTGAAATATGTTTATCAATCAATTCAACCTGAATTTTATCCAGGGGATCAAGCACAATCACCGCTTGCGTAAAAGGTTTCATTTCCAGCGGATTTATTTTTGTACCTTGTAAGATAATCGCGTTTCCGTCTGCATCGTTAATATCTGCGGTTATTAAAATAGTTGGATCAACGTGCCTGGTGTTTGCAATCCTTGTTCTTGGCAGGTTGATAAACTCCTGTTTTTTCCAAAAATTATTAATCGCTTTTTCTTTTTTATCGCTCCAGTCAATTGTCGCCATTTTTTCCTTCATGACCTCAATTAAATCACGCTCCGCTATTTCCTCAACAGGGCCGCGTGTTCCCATATCGCCTTTCTCGCCCTGATTTACGCGATCAAGCAACCATTTTGGGTTCGATAACCCTACGACACGCGCTACTTCTGTTTCCTGGTATTCGTCAAGGTACACAATGGTTGGCACTAACGTAATATTGTATTTAATGAATAATGTTGGATCTAATGCAGTATTAGTGACAGGTGACTGACGAGCTGCAAATTTCTGAATTGCCATAATTGATTT
This sequence comes from uncultured Thiotrichaceae bacterium, assembly GCA_964421315.1. Taxonomy (GTDB): domain Bacteria; phylum Pseudomonadota; class Gammaproteobacteria; order SZUA-229; family SZUA-229. The sequence goes on from CAYQXD010000014.1 coordinate 10,437, forward strand.
AGCGAACCGCTTCTCATCAACCACGCCTCTGAAAACAACCACTGCTTCTAAATGCTCTGAAGCCATAGAGAATAAATCCTCTAATGAAGATTCGCCTAAAGATGTTGAGGCAAATATTAGAACACGACCGCCGGGTTTCTTTTTATCTGGTTGTGGTAACGATTTGTTGCGATGTTTTTTAAAATCATCAAAAACAATCCGCGCTTCTTCTTTACCGTATTGAGCGTGTTTATTAACTGGCGTTATCCAGTCACTAGACAGTAATTTGATACGTTCAGCATCCTTTGCTATTGCTTTGTCTTGAGGCGTTAATATAGATTCTGCATACCCCTGAAATGACATGCTAAAAAATAGGATAAACGCGGCCAATAATATCTTCACGACTAATTGCTCCCCAGTAACGTGAATCGAATGATTCCTCAGATGTGCCTAACCCCCAGTATTGATTGTCAGTAAGATTTTTTTTGCCTTGGAAGTAACTATCTGGCTGCCCTAATTTTTCTTGCGCCAAAATTAATCCTGTTGCATACAGTTGTGCGTTAATTAATATTTGATTGTCTTTGTTTATTTCTACTGTATCACCTGGCATAGCTCGTATGTACTTTATCATTTTCGTGTTTTTTTCATACAGCGGGCTTAGATCTTTTGATCTAAATGCAAATAATTTATCGCGTATAATTTTTTTGTCTTTATTGTCAACAAGGTAAAAGCTATATTCAGGAATACAGCTTTTTAACTGCGGATCAACGGCAAAAGAAAATCGCGAAAAAAATGCCATGACAATTAAAAAGATAGCCGTCAGAATAAACACTACCTTTATACTAAATTTAAACCATGGCTCTTTTTTTATAATAATATTCATTATTGATTTTTATTGTTTTTTAACAAGTGTTTGTTTTTTGGGAGGTCTGTAACTTCGAGGTTTACGCCTTCAGGTGACGCGATAACTGCTGATGATGACAGCACTATAAAGCCCGCTTCTTTAAATTTAACAATTAAGTTATTAACGTTTTTAAAATGTTCGTCTAGTGCGTTTTTATCCGAACCAAAAGGGACCGCTTGCAAAGCTAGCGAGGCTTTGTCAATAACAATAACAGGTGGGGTTGATTCTATATGTTGCTGCAGTTGTTCTATTAGTGGGTAAAAATATGCATAACTTATAGTCAAGGTGAGCGCGGAACTCAAAACAATTGATAAGGCGATTGTTTTATAACTCATCATGCACGCTTCCTTTCTTTACGTGTTGCCTTCCTATGCATAAGAATTTTATTAATAGCTTCTGTAACTGTCAGCCCTGATTTAACATGCGTGTTTATTTCGTTAACATCCTCGGATTTAGTTGAGTACAGTAATTTTTGGAAATCATTAACTAGTAGTTTCCCAATACCTGAACCGTATTCTGATTTTATGAATATTTCTGAATAAGCCCCTGAGATTGTATGAACCGTTTTTAATTGTTCGTACTGATATTCGGATAATTGTAATTTCCCTTCTTTTTTGATGTCATCGATGGTTTCTGGTTTTTGACCAAGCAACATGGTTGTTGCAGAGTTTTCTGCAATTGCTTTTCCTGATGAATTGTTATAAAGGTCATTAACTGACTGCGTTATGATTATCATTGAGCCACCGTATTTTCTGAAGCGACGATAAGCCGATTCAATAAATTTGGCGACATCACCTTGTGTCAACAAATCCCATGCTTCATCTACAATAACAATCTTTTTCCTGTTTCTGTCACCTAAATACATTTCCTGCTGTATCTGGTAAATGAGCTGCAACAATACAACCTGTTGAAGGTGCTTGCGGCTTTTTAGTTCTTCTAGCTCCAGAACTGTTAGCTGTTTTCCAAACTTCATATTGTTTTGTCCGTTGAAGAATCGGCCATAGCCTCCTTTGGAAGTAAACGCGTATAGCTGATGCCCAATGTCTTGGACACGACTATCGTTGTGTTTTAGCAATGCTTGCTCAATTAAATCAACGGATGTTTTTCTATGATGTATCTGCCAAGTATCATTTACCGTCTTTTTAAGTGCTGACACTTGAAAATCAGATAATTTTTGATTTGGTGCGGCCATCGCCTCAATTAAACCAACCAGCTGATCCTCTTCTCCATCCTCATCGCTGTCACCATTGTTTTGAGGTGCTTCTGGTGCGCGGGTATGTTCTGTGCCATCGAGGCTTATTACTAATGGAAACGGATTTAAGCATAAATCAGAGGACGCACCGAAATGCATAAAATCACCCCCGAAGGCTTCACATATGTTTTTATATGAGCGGCCTACGTCAATAACCCAAACCTGAGCGCCCTCACTCATATAACTAGAGATAATTTCATTGGTCAAAAATGACTTTCCTGAGCCCGACTGTGCCGCTATTACCGCGTTCATATTTGAACCCGTGTCATGCAGACTATGTGACATTATTTGTCCATTACGTGACACGTAGTTCATATGTGGTGTGCCGGTGCCTTTCCACTCTGAAAATAACGGCAACAACAGGCTAGCTTCCTTGGTGCTCATTGTTTTATGACGAACAAGGTCATTTACTGAATTTACATCACTACAAAAAGGCATACAGTTAATAAAAATTGGTATCTGAATAAATTTATCGACCATAACTTCAAATCGATTTGTGCGCCAGACATTGCGAGCTGTCATAGCGGCAACTTCTACTTCATTTTCATCTTTACCATAAACAATTACGTGATACGATATTTGCACTGGCTTGTTACCGTTTTGTAGCGACAAGTACAGCGTATCAAAATCGTTTTTCTTTTCTAAAAGCACTGGAGCGAATTTAACGATTGGGCCACCCGCTTGATTTACCGCGAATTGACGTTTATGTTCTATTTTTTGCTTAGTACTATCAGGTTCTGGAAATAGTATATTTGTACAGACTATGTAATTTTGTTTAATACCGCCTAGTCCACCTGATAAGTCCCCAACATTGGTTATCGCATCACCAAAGAACATTTCGCCGGGCATTTTTTTTGCAGACAGACATTTAATATAAACATCACCAAATTTTAGATATTCTTTATTAATTTCAATATCATTGTCGTAATCCATCACCTGGTTACACAATGGTTGTGTTTTATCCCATTCGCAGGCATCAACACGCCATGCTGCATTTTTACCTCTATTAAAAAAGGTATTCATTACTCTAACCCAAACATTTGCAGTTATTGTTAACGGGTGTAATTGTATATTATCAAGCGTTGTTCTAATTTTTGTTCTTATTTTTTTTATGTTGTTATATTCATTGTCAGTTGGTCTTTTTCCGGCCAACGGTATCTTTAAAGTAATTAATAACTTAACATCAAAAATGTAACCAAGGTCATAAATGCCTTTCTCAGTTTCAATAGATAGTTCATTTTCTGTATGGTGTTGAAAATAGTTAGCTCTTTCTGTTACCACCTTAGATAATAATGGGTCTCTAAAACCGTTTCGTATAGCCATCATATTAAATATTTCAGCGTTGATATCAGGTGATCGATACCATATTATCTGCATTTGCGTGTTGGTTGGAAAAGATTCATTTAATAATGAATTAACGTATTGCTCGGTCTTTTCATCTCTCCCTGTAATAGGCTGGCATATAAATCCAAAACTAAGTGTTTTATCGTCACAGTGAAACAAGAATCCGTCTTCATCATATGACATAACTGGAAACATTGATGATGCTCTCATATCTTTTGATATGAGAGTATCTTGTGTTTTTTTCTTAACTGATAGAAATTCACCGCTCATTATTTTTTACCATTGACGCTGGTGTTGGTGTCACATGTGATTTATTGTTTACAATCAACTGACTAACAACTGCTTTTGAAAATGATGCCTTCCCTATACTATAAACACTGTTTGGTTTATTAATTTTATTTGTTTTACTCATTGTAATTAGCTCGCATTTTCTACCCATGCCCAAAAATCTTTATCTGAACCCGTTTTATATAAACCGTTTGGCGCAATAAAAAACGGTACGTATTTAATGCCGATTAACTGCGCAATTGTTAGTGATAGATCATAATATTTTTTATCGCAGACTTCTTTTTGTTCTAACCCTAACAAAGTACCATTAAGGAAATGTTTTTCGATATTCGATTTATCTTTTGAACAAAACATTGCTGTTGCCATTTTATTTGACTCATCGCCTAGTGCCGGCACGACAATAAATTTGAATGTGTAGTCATTTAAACGTTTTTTCGCTTCGTAAAAGAATTTTTTACATACTTCACATTGCGGATCGACAAATATAATTATTTCTTTTTTACCTTTACCGATAGTTATTACGTTTAATTTATCAAGGGGTAGTCCCATTTTTTTAATATTGATATGTTTTGCTGCATAATCAATCTCTTTTAACGTGACAAGTTTCTTTTTTTGCCATGTGTCGGTCATGTTTCCCTGTATAACAAAACGGCCGTTTTCCGACATGAAATAAATATTTCCGTTTGATTCAATCGCTTTTATGCTGCCAACATTTATAGTGGCTATACCATCAATTGTAGGTATATTTTGAATCTCAATTGTATTTGCATATGTCGTGTAACTAATTAAGATAGCGACTAGAAAAACTAATATATTTTTCATGTGTCCTCCATGGTGGCACCACATTAGCCGCAACTAACATGGTGCCAATTAAAGTAATTATGCCGTGTTACAGGCCGTTTGAAATAGCCATAATAGCTTCTGTTGCTAAAGGTATATTTTCCAGAGCGGCCGGCATCATTATGTCAATAACCGCAGGAGTGTTGTAAAGACCAATGCCACCGCCAACACCAACTGCAAATGCCATGATGGATTGTCGAGCTACGCCACCGATAATACCAACTAGAATCATTGCGCCTGCAGCAATCTTACCTAGTGTGCCTTCCATCCAGCCAGTTAATGTTGTCCAGACACCAGCGAATTCGGCACCACCTGTTCCGGCGAATACTTCAGGAGCTGACAGCACTGACATTATTGCCAATGAAGTAATAATGGCTAACTTACGTGTTTCAATATTTTTGTAAAATTTCATTATGGTTTTCCTTTAATGTGATTTATTGGGTGATCCCAACGGCTTAAAAGTACGACCCTGCTGTTTTGCAGCAGACTCCGGTTTTCCAATCACCCACCTTCTAGGTTCTATCTCTGTGTAAACATAACCAGGAGCCATTAGCGCACCGCTTTTTTGGTCCTCCCATGTAGATACCCAGATACGCATTACCTGTGCCGGTGTGCGAATTGGAATTGGTCTATCAGGGATATTAGGAGTAACAAATGTATCCAGAACCGGATCAGTAATTCTCCTGATTGTTTTAACCTGACTAATTTTTTTTGATGGCTTATTAGCGTAATATGTATAATCCAAATCATGTTCATTTTCTAAATTTGAGCCACTGCTGTCGTCCTCATTGTTTTCAACAATACGGGTAGGTATTTCACCTGCGTTACTGTTATCAAAAATGTCACGACTAGACATGCAGGTAACTCCAACAGGAATACCCTCACAGCCATACTCTTTCTCGCCAATTGATGCACAGCCTGACGAAATTGTTGCTATAGATAAAACGGCTAATAATCGATACATTTTATTTCTCTTTGGTTATAAGTTTGGTGCCGCTAGTAATTATGATGTCAATCTTTCTACCTGCATCGATTTCAACAACTGGGAATATTTGATCAGCCATATTCATATAATAATCAGCCAGGCGTTCAGCGACAGCACTGGCACCTTTGCCAATACCATAGCTAACTGTTTCCGATGATAAATTGTCCTGGAAAAGCGGGGTGCTCCCTGGGCTAGTTTGAATAGTTGGTATTGGTGTTCCGCCGAATGCTTCAGCTAATCCACCCAAAAAGCCTGCAAGTGCTGTTTTAGCTATTAATGTGCCTTCTTTACTAACTAAACGTCCACGCATACCGGCTTTTCCGTCCTCTCCAACGGCATAACTTGGTAGTTCCACTTCAATTATTTCTTCTTTTTCAGTAATGCATGAAAGCTTCTCTCCACGAAGATAGGCGCGTTCAGAACTTAGATCGCCATAGCCTGAAAGCGTAACAAAACATTCTTTAATATCTGCGGAATACAAATTAGGCATAATTGCATCATGCTGAATACGCACAACAACAGGGAACGGGTTTTTACGCGCTTGTTTACCCGTTGCAGCGTCAAGTCCATTTAATAAAACCCCTGTTAAGATAGTTCCAGCAGGTAAGAATACGGCTGGTTCTTTTTTGTCTGTAAGTGTTTTGAGTGGCTTGCTTTCTGTTATGTATATTTTTAAATCACCCTTGTTAGATTCCTTGTTATTATTGGATGAACCAACCATGGAGCCGGGGGTCATTTGACGAACAGGTGACGACCTGAAATAATAATTAGGATCCTGGTGGAGCCCTTGTTCTACTTTTACTTTCTTTTTAATTGCTGGTGTTTTAGCAACAGAAGCTACAGTAGGTTGTGTTTTTTTATTGTTTCCACCTTCCTGGACATTGAAGACGTTTTCTGGAAGATCTAATTGTGGTACATCCAGGTAGCCATCTTTTATATCTTCTACATCCCATCCAATTGATTGCGCTTTTCTCTTAATATTTGCAACCTGGCTTTGAAGCGAGGTTAGTTGGCGCGTTATATCAGGGTTGTTGCCGCGTCTGCGTTTAATATCTATTATCTCGTTTTCCATTTTCTTAACTTTCACTTTAAGATTATGGTTTTCTTTCTCAATAGCTTTAACTTCAACATTAAGTGCGTCTATACCTATTGATCGTGTATTTACATCTGATAGGACTGAACGTTTCAACGATATTGTATTATTTTTGACTACGCCTTCATCCCCTCCTGTTAAAAAAGCCATAAAAATAAAAACACCTGACAGTATAGCGACAATAGCTAATAGTCTTTTGTGGTTTGGCGAAAGCCCTTCCCAGAAAAGACTTAATGATGAGGCTTTTTTATTTGACATGCTATTCCCCAACCATTAACAGAGATGGTCTTGTCACTTTAATTTCACGTTTATAATTACGCTTTTGAATAACATAAACCTCGGTTTGTTCGCCTGGATTTAGTGCAACTCTTGGGAATGCAGCAACAGCGGCAATATCCCAATCGCCACAAGTGCTTTCAATGAATTCAATAGCTATTGGTGATGTGTTTTCTGTTACTCCAATATGAATAATAAAATGATGACCAAGTACCGTTTGTCCGTTGTTAAAGTTAAATTTAAGACCTGTTTGACGACAATAAGGTAGTGATTCTGTATCTTGATTAGTCAGCGCGTAACCTTTCGGTAGTTGGTTTAATGCTAATGATTTAAGTATGCTTTCTAACGAAGATATATATGGTTGCGACTCCTCCCATTTTTTTGCACTTTTTGTCATCTTTGTTTTATTGTTCTGATTATTTAATCTTAAAAATATTTCACGTGGTGGAATCTTTTTAGGAATTAAAGTCAATGATAACGCCAGGTCTTCACTGTCTCTTTCCGTTATAAACAAAGTGATCGGTGCCGGATTAGATGAACCTATATATATGACGTTATCTCTAGTCTCAGTCGTTGCTGGTGATGAGCTGGTAACCTTTGGATTATCAAACGGTGTAACAATTCGATTGAGGTGGTTTTGCGCTATTTGTACAATTTCGTTAACGCCTGGTGTCATTACAATATTGCTTCGTCTGATAGCCACATGTTGACTGGGTTTTTTGTTAAATTTAGCAACAGTTATTTCTTTAGTTTGTTTACTTTGTTTTAACGGAACCAGGTTTGCCTTAGCTTTTGATGCTGGAACGACTGGAATGATTGGAATGACTGGTGGCGCTGCATACGTGTTAATGCTAAAAAGCATAATAAGTACTAACCATAACGATTTATAATCAAACATTATCTTTTCTCTGAATTTGTTCCTGCTTTTCAATCTGGAGTAATACTTGTTCGCTTCTTGGTTTGCCTTCGTATGTATTAAGATCAATAATCATGGGCGCATAATTATCAATTTTTAAACGGTATTCGTAGGTTCTTTCAGAGCGTTTTTCTTTTCCTGTTGCACCTTTTACATAGGAAAACCCGTAAACAAATACCTTATCTGTAGCAGCTTCATACTCGACGAATCGCGGCTCAAAACGCATTGTGATCCTATCGTCCTTGATGTTTTTTGCCTGCATGCCAATTGCATCTATGACTTCGCTATATATTTGGGGAGATAACATTGGTTTTAAACGTTCTTTAAAAAACGCAACATTATTTGGCGTAATATTTCCCGTCATTAGCGCAAAATAAAGCCCCCACGCTTCTTTGTATGATTCACTGGATTTGCTTTTTGTCAACCATGCGTCAACACCCAATGTGACTGGCTTTATGACTATAATTTTTTCTTCTCGCATCACCATAATAAGTAACAATATAACAACCAATATTAATGCTGCAGTTGTTACTCTATGAATCATGTTCTCCGCTAGAGACCCTTCCCATGTTTTAAAGAAATCAGTGTATTTCATGGGAATAGTCTTTTGATGTATGGATTAATCATTGCTCTGCCTTTGGGTGGCAATACTCCTATGTTATAAAGCATATGAAGAAGATAGCCATCAGGGTTGTTATCGCGAAATTTTCGATATAGTGAAGTAATAAAAAAACCGATTACTGTGCAAATAAGCGCTTCACCAATCATTATTCCAAATGTTAGACCTAATAGCATAGGAGCCAATTCATCTGCGCTCCATAACAACAGGTGTGGTGGTTCATCTATTCGAAGTGGTATTTTTGTTGGCTGCATAAATGCTCTCACTACTTAATTAACTTAGTGCATTTTGTAGTAAGAACGTCTTTTTTATATTATGGAGAACGTGCCAAAAAGGAACTTTTTGAGCTTATTGAATAAAAGAGCAATAAAAATTATTGCTAGAACGAGTTTGTGCTAACGCTACATTCTTTTTTGCATGTTACCAATCATTAAACCTGTTAAAACACATGCCAGCATAATAGCTGCAGGAATAATTGCTGGGTCAAGAACAATGGGAGCAAGAAATAACGCGACTAATCCAACGAACAGGTAAAACATGCCCTGGGTGCTGTACTGATGTAAAAACGGTGATGGATATGCAAAGTTTGTTCGATTAATCCGCCATGTTAAAATCCCATCATATACTGCCGGGATAAATAGAATTAAAAAATATGGTGACCAGGTTAATATAAGCGAAAATCGCGACAGAATATTATAATAAGTGTTTGCAATTGTTTGTAATCTATCATCTGCCCAGGAGAACCAGACACTGCCTAAATCACTCATGCCTGTTGAATTTTTGATTTGTTCATCAGTAGGTATTATATGATTACGCGCAGCATGATATACGCCAGAATCTATTAGGGATGTGTTATACCAGCGTTTGGCCCTATCATGGATAACACGGTGTTCCTGTGTTCCTAGTCTTTTTTCTAATAAAAGTGATTCCTTCTCAATTACACGATGCGTCCATTCGCCAGGGATTAATGCAATTACAATAACTACTTCAATGATGAGTATCCATATGACTAGCCAAAATGGCGTGTTCATGTTTATGTCTCCTCATTGATCTTTTTATATTAATAGGTACGATTTTTTTATAAATTGCCACGGCAATATCATTATCGTTTAAATTGTTTTGTGCAATCGATAAGTTTTGTCTATTTAATTTCCAAATTGAGAGCGGTGTATCATTTAATATATCCCAGGTTTCACCGTTGTCGTTATCTGTTATGATAAAGTTACACGTTGTTTTGGCGGTTTTAATGGCGGTCAGCAGGAATTGTGCCATCCTATCGTGTGGGCAAATAGATTCATCTCTTATGCTCAATTGGTTGCGATAGGCGATAAGACCTTTTTTTATAAAGTTATTTACGACAGAGCTGTTATCATAAAAAACACCCACTGTTAAAACGTGCATATTATTCATAAAGATCGTTATAGGTATCCATAAGAATAAAAAGTGATCATAAGCATGTTGTAATGTACGATCATTGCCACAAGTGGTTGCTTTATTTGGTGCTTGTAAAGCGCTTTCCTCGGGCATTTGTATTGTCCACATATTTATGCTTTTTTGTTTTGATTTAGATTGCTTCATTATTCTATTAATATTGGTAAGCGACCCTTCACGATCATGCCGCCACTTATTTTTGCGATATATTCTAAATTTCTTAACATTCCTAACAATTGAGGAGAAAATAATTCTGCCTCTTCTTCCATAAGTCGTTCACCTGTATTTGATGAATACATCAAAGGTGCCTCGCTATTTGAATTCATCCCTTGCGTGCGCATGACATGCTTAATTCGCGTCTTTGGTAAATTGTCGGTAATGTATTCTTGTGTTTCTTTATCGATTACACGCAAAGCAATTATATTGTTAATATTGCCAAGCACTTGATACGCTTTGTCTTTGCTGCCAAGTCGTACCGTAAAGTCTGCTATTGTTTGTGTTGCTACAAACATCTTCATTTTTGCGCCACGCCCTTTGTTTAACAGGCGTATTGTTGCATCATTAATAACCTCACTACCCTCATCAACGAATATATTGACAGTCTTCAGGTTATCACCAAAATTGTATCGGTCACCTGCAACGGCAACAATATCAGCTAAAGCCAAAGAACCTACCGCGCCCGCAACAGTGCCATCCGTTAACGAATCCAGTCCCATATAAAATACCTGGGCATTATCAACTATCTTTTTAGAATCCGTTATAGGCCTGGTATCATTAAAATCTTTATAATCCGGGCTTAGTAACTTTCCAACCTCGCCCGCTGTTAGCATATTCATAATGGGCAATAGGCTTGATACCATTTTGCTAAAATGGCTTCTGTCATGACGAAACATGGATAACAAACCTTCGAGCTCAGGACTTGGTACTTCATGCTGAATAACGTTTTCATAGAAATTCAGCATCGCTCTTGCTTGTTTATCTGGTGAAGCGTTACCTGTTTTATCTATATATTGACTGATTAAATCCTTACCGTTTTCCAGATTTCTTTCCGCATAACATTTCACTGCCTGTATAACCATCTCATGCGGACCGGATTCCAAATATCGTTTTAAGGCTACAATACTTGGTCGTTTTAACGTTAACACCATGGCCTGTGCAATATTGTTAACTGCTTGCCAACTAAAATTAGTAAATGGGTTATCTGTTTCTTCAGATTGTATTAAAGCGGCCAATCGGCTCGCGATTTCTGTCACACGCGTATAATTTCTTAGTGAGTCAAATCGTGTGCTTTTTTCAGGATGTGCGGGATGAAAGTAAACAAAACGCTCTGGGTGTCCATCCGCTATCGTTGCACGCCTAGCGTTTTCACATAATTCTTTATCACCTTTTGGGTCAATTATTATGCAGCACTCACCTCTTAATATAGCCTGTGTAATTAACAGATCAAATAATCTGGTCTTGCCGGCACCTGTTGTGCCTAATATTAAGTTTTGGCCTTCAGAATGTTCTAATAACTGATATAACGATTTTTCCTTTGGCTCCACACCGTGTATCCATGCCTGACCTATTTGTTTTTCTTCAAGATTCTTCTCATCATAATGAACCACTTCTGACCAGTCGCGTTTTAAAATCTCAAATACGCGTTGCGCATGCCTGTTTTCCCATATAAACCCATTACCTAACCACATTGAGTCTTTTTTCTTATTAATTAATTTTTTAACATCAGAAAGCTTTATAAATTCTAACGGTCTACCTTTTAAATGCCGTTGAAGACTGGCTAGTTTTATTGCTTGAGGAAGTCTGAGTGCTGCCATGAAAATGGCAATGCCGCCCATCCAGTAAAATGGCTCATTAGTAAGATTTACTATTTGATTAACGCCAAACGCTACTACTGCTGAGGCTGTCCAAACAATTACAGCTGTTCTTTCATAGTTTGGTCGCCATGGGTTTTCATAAGCTGTTGAATCAATTTTCATGATCAACCTGTATAAATATGATTTTATGTCTATTTATTGTAAAGCCAGCTTTAATTAACGGTATTGTTATTGATTTTTCTGTAGCCAGACCATGCAGATTCATCACTTTTTTAATTATTGGCTCCTTATTAATAGCATATGTTATTTTTCCATTTTCAGATGTAGTATGCACATCACCTTCTATATATTCTCCAAACCCGGCTATAAATTGATTAATAAATTCTGTTACAAACTGATTTACATCAAATTTAGTTTTCTCTTTTGTTTTTTTACTCGAATCCTTGATTTTATTGTTTCTCGATTTTTCTTTAAGCGAGTGATTAACCTCAATATTTGATAATTTACCGTTAATATAATTAGTCACTGATGACTGAAGGACCAGAAATTTCTTGCCATCTATTGTCGTGGTTTTGGTTGCAGCAATTTGTGAAATACACAGCAAGTTATTATCTGATAACGTATTCATTACATCCCTTGGTTCCCCAAGTTGTCGCGCTGAATCTGGATACGGAATACCGTAACAATCATTTTTTAACTTAATCAATGCGGGGGTTTTTCTTTCGCTCACTGTTACCTTAATGGCTTTGTTGATGATTATCCAACAAAGCCCTTCTCTTGGTTCATTATTTTTATCGTTGTCTCTTTGTTCGTTTGACGCTTTATTTTTGTTTTCTTTTGTTATCGGCTGTTTTGGTTCTGGAGCACTATCAATCGTTGCTGCTTTCTGTTCGGCAAGCTCTTTTTTTCTTATACTTCCTATATTAGTTTTAACTGAAGAGTTACTCTGTTCGTTTTCCGTTATTTGATTTTCACTGTAATCTTTTTTTTGTAATATTGCTTGATCTGATTTGTCGTGTATAGGAGCTATTGTATTGCTTTGTTCTTTTTCGATATTTTTCTCTGGTTTATTAAGCAAGATCTTTATTGGTGGAGGTGGCTCACCTGGATAAATCAATTCAATATCGTCAATCCTGATACAGGTAAGACGAATACCACTTAAACACTCAGGATAAATATTCCAATAACACGTTGGTTTTGCTTCTGGTGTTTCCCGGTACGGAACCGCAAAACCGCGCTCCACTAAAATATCCGCTAAGGTATCGTGGTTTCGCGGAATGCCTGGTATCTTGTCTTTTTCAATTAAATTGTGTATTTCATCTGTAATTTTCTTCCACACCAAAAAAACACCATGCTCTGAGCGCCAGACAAGTGCACCGGGTTCATTAACTTTGGTTAGTGTTACTAATCGTCTTAGCGCGTCAAATATGAACCTTTCTACAGGTACTCCATAAGAATATTCATCAACATCCATTCGCTGATTAACCAGATCTCGTCGTACGCTTTCCTGATCCGCCCACAGTACAAGCTGTGTAAGCGTTTCCTGCACGCCAATACCAACTATAGACTCCAGCAATGCCTCCATTACGGAGGGCCCTGGTTTGTTTAAATATGTTTTAGCTTTTTGTGTGATGATCTGGTCAAGATTCATCATTGAGAATTTTTCATGACGCTTATTTCGCTTATCGCGCCACCTGAGAAAATAGTGATCAACATTTTCACTGGCTGTCCATGCTGACAGACTAGACTCGTAAGGATTCCATTCTTTAGATCCGTCTTTATTCGTTACGGCAACATCTGATAGTGGTTTCCCAACATCATGCAGTAGACCACCAAGAAAAGCAGCGAATTGCCACCTTGGTTCATTATCACGTTTATTGCTTGGTGTTTCATCGATACAAAATTGATGAGCTTCAGCTTGTTGTGCAGCCCAAAATCCAACTTCTAGTCCGTGTCTAAATAACCCGCCTGCTCCCCGGTGGTGATGCGACTCTGATGCTGGTAACAAATGAACATATGCGGCATAGTTTTCTATTACTGGTGTTACAATTTCTGTAAAGTCATTAGCGGTAAATCTTAATATGCCCTGAATACGAGAGATTAGCTCGGCTTGAGTATCAAATATACGTGCAGCTTCTGCTGCAGGCAGCCCCGTCGCAAAGGGAGGATAACGAGGAATTTCTTCCTGCTCCATAAGTGTGGATACTTTTTTGCTGGCTTTTTCCCATGTAAAGAATTTTTTGATTAGTTGTAACACATATATTCTCAAAGATATTAATATCAATATAATGCCATAACTATTGATGTAACTTATATCGCAAGCACTCCCTTTTAGGTGCTTTTTAAGAAGCGTGTTTTTTGTTTATATAAAGTACACTGGCTTTAGAATGTAATATTCAAGATTCGGTTATTGTTCAATCTGTATAGGCAGTAACTAACAATGTAACGATTTCAGAACTATTATTAACCAACTGAGCGAGGTATCAGTAACGTGCGACTTATATATATTGGATTAGCTATTTTTATTACTACCAGCTGTGCAAGTAATAATGCTGTTGTATCACAAGAGCCTGTGGCTGAATCTCGCCATTTTTCAAATATTCATCACCCCGTTAAAGACGGCACATTAGAATTTGTTGAAAGCAAACGGTTAGGCGCGGCTTATGGCGTAAAGGGTTATACACATGTGCTGGCAATTAGAGAAGATGGCGAGCTTAATGATGAGGCATTAAAGGCTAAATCAGCCGACTTGACTACTGATTTGTTTTCACTCGAAAGCTCTGATAGTGCTGTTATTGACAGCGCAAAAATCATTGAAAAAGTGGATAAAATATCATATTCCATTTATGAAATGAGCCGATGGGAACGGTTTTGTGGTCACGGCAATATGGATGAAAGGGATTGGGTGTTTATTGCAAAACAAGGGAGAAACAACCTGCCTGTTGAATTAGCTTCAAGATGTACTGAACCTGCTTATACTCGCCAGGACTATCTGGCCGCATGGAATGCGATTTGTATAGATGAGGATACGGAGATGTTTTTTATTATCCGTAATCAAAGTATTTCGCCAAAAGCTCATTGTAAAAATTAATACTTTATTGGATTAACAGGTGCCGTGATATTCTCCATCCATAAACTTGTTTTGGGTGGCATGGATATGACAATATCATAAACATGAAAGCAAATAAATACAACTACGAGTAGCCAGAACAAGCTGATAAATTGTTAGTTCAGTTTGGTCATACTCGTTTTGTTTATAATTATTGTCTTTCGATAAAGCAAGATGCTTACAAGGAGTCAGGCAAAAGCGGAAGGTTTTCCGTTTCTGCTTGTGTCAATATGTACACGCCAACGCCTATGAAACAAGAAGCCCTATTCATAGCACAAGCTTAAGCAGAAGAATTCACTTATGAGCGCTTACTTAATAAACGGTAACAATATCGATAAATCTAATCCTGATTTTGAAGATGTTTTGTTTTTGGCTCATAAAAAT
>CAYQXD010000014.1:25770-31120 GCA_964421315.1 uncultured Thiotrichaceae bacterium
TATCGATAAATCTAATCCTGATTTTGAAGATGTTTTGTTTTTGGCTCATAAAAATAAAATAAGACCCTTGTGCTTGTGCCAGAACCCAGGGATCTCAATGTATATTGCCAATATTGGTGATAATTATATTATTAAGCGTATGCCAAATACTGGTCATTTACATCATACTGATTGTGAGTCATTTGAGTTTCCTGCAGGATTATCTGGCCGTGGTGATGTAGAAAATAAAGCGATAAAGGAAGACAGCATCACAGGGATTACCAGTCTTAAATTTGATTTTAGCTTATCTAAAATAACAAGAAAACAAGTCGAAGCTGCAGCAAAAGGAAAAGAACAGAATTCAATCAAAAACAATCCCGCAAAACTTTCAATACGCTCTCTATTGCATTACTTATTTGAAGAAGCTGGACTTAATAAGTGGTCACCCAAAATGAAAAATAAACGGAATTGGTTTGTTATAAGGAAGTATATTCTACAGGCCGCACAACATAAATCTGTTAAAAATAATAAACTGTCAACCTTACTTTTAATTCCTGAAGTTTTTAATGTGGAACAAAAAGATTCTATTTCTGTGCATAGAAAACAATTTCTGTCCAAACTAAAAAACAACCAGGCTGGCATTATTATTGGTGAAGTTAAAAATATACAGCCCTCACGCTTTGGTCATAAAATGCTATTTAAACATATGCCTGATATGCCTGTGTACATGGAAGAAAACGTATATAACAGGATTCAGAAAAATTTTGCGGTTGAATTTTCTATATTTGAAGAATATGAGGAAGTCCATTTGCTAAGCATTTGTACGTTTTTTGTAACAGCATCCGGCAACATAATGATTGATACAGTATCTTTCATGACTGTAGATCAAAATTGGATTCCTTTTGAGAACATCGAAGAAAAAGAATTAATTAGCCGTCTTGTTAATGCAGAGCGTTTTTTTATTAAAGGATTACGGTACAACCTTACATCTTCAGATGTAATAGCGTGTATGTTAATTACAGATACAAAAGGAGGCCCGACTGCTTTATATATGATTCCTGGCGATTCAGACGATCAATTTCAGAAGGATCTTGAGCTTGTTATGGAGGAAAGTGATTTACATCACTACATATGGGATTTGAATGATGAAAAAACCTTTAAGCTGCCACTTTAGTTCTTTTCTTTTTTCTTGGAAATCTTTTAATTACACCCTTATCATCAAAAACAAATTTGGTTATTTCAAAACCTTCTTTTTCTAACTTGACTAAAAGTTGAGCTGCCAGAGCTTCAGGCATATTAACGCCTCGACTATTTACCTCACCAGGATCTAGTTCTTTTTTATTTACTTCTTTTTGGCCGCCGGCACCACCCAGGGTAAAAAGGTGCCCCCATTGTAAAGGGGTTAACCCTGTTTTATGGCGACAATCTCGGTAAATTTGTTTCTGGCTATCTTTGTTTGACATTGAGTTTCTTTATTATGATGTTAAAATATGCATTGTTCAAACTCTGTCCATGCAATTCTTGCATACTCGCTAAGGTTGAACACACCCAGAAGATAGGAGCCTGCTTCGGCAGGTCTTCTGGGTTTTAATCAAGAGTATCATGTATTTGACATACCTTTCGGACTGCTATCAGGTATAAGCTGACAGCTCGAACACATTCGGGTAGTGTTTGCTTCGTTGACTTCGATAAACACAGATCGCATCGCTTTCGATTTATAATCAAGCTGTGTTTTGAGCATGTACCAGCCTGCATCTAAAACGGACTTCGCCATTTTAGTTTTTGCAAGACCTGAGCTGCTCACGTTGCCGACAACGATTAAACTATTTTTCTCAACTAATCTGGTTGAGAACTTATGATTGGCATCCAGACGGCGATTTTTAATCTTTGCGTGGATGTTTTTAATTTGTTTCTTTTTATTCGCTCTTTGAGCGGTGCCTAACTTTTTCTCTGCGCTGCGATAAAATTCGCCACGATCAAGAACAAATCCATCAGAACAGACTGCGGTTGTTTTTAAGCCAAGATCAATACCAATCTGACCTTTGCCTGTTGATTGTTGCATGGGCGCTTCAACCACAATATTAAAATACCATCGGCTCCTTGCATCCTGGTTGAAAGAACCAGACCTGAAATCATAATTAGCTAAATTTAAGCTATCCCAGACCTTGAAAAAATAACCAGCAAAACGTACTTGTCCATTAACCCATTTGGCTGCGCCTGACTTAAACGGCACCCATCCCAGTGAGCGTCTGCTACCACTGGATGCTCGCCAGCGAAGTTTGTCAGTTTTAAACTGCCTTCTGGCTTTGGCATGGCCTGCAATGACTTCCTGAGTGGTGGAGGAATGGATAATAAAACCACGTTCCTGCTTAATACCCTTTAGCTGCTTTTGCAGATCAAAGGCAGAAATATTATTGCGGATATAACCCACACCAGGTACCGGGATATAACACCATAACGCGGTTTCTTCATTCGCTGCATTCCAGACCTGATTAACCTCAAACGCCATGCGATTAAGTACATTCGCATGTTTATCTCTAACGCGTACTTTTAGTGTTTTAAGGAGGTGCTGGTAAGGTTTATCTTTTAACTACTCGTAGCACGCCAACTTGCACCGCCACCACGACAACACGCTGACCTTTTGCTATGGCGTTGTCATTACTACTATCAATTTCCACTTTCCAATTTATCCCTGAATAGCGGTAACTACCTGGTGTTGTTGTGGTTATATCTTCTACCAGAATAAACTCCAATCCAACAAAATCACTGACAGGGTTTTGCTTTGCCGCAGACCTTCCCTGCATTAACATCATCGGTTTCCACAACACAGCACTGCTGATACCGGTGGCTATACCAAAGCTGGAGACACCTACAATCCAGGTTTCCGGTAAAATTCCTACCATCATCAGCAAACCTGTAATAATCGCGCCCAGACCGGCAAATAAAAATATAATCGTGGTAAAGCCAAACAAAAAAACTTCTGCGGCAAGCAGGGTAAAACCCAATGCTATCCAGAAGCCGGATAAATTATTATTGAGATATTCCAGCATTATTACTCTACTCCAGCATCGTTTTTATTGTAATTTTTGGCATTGATGGCATTAATGATAGTCATGGCCTCGGCAACAATATTCGCCGCGCCGGTTTTATCATCACTTAACAAAACCACTGACGACTCTCTTGCTATTGCCTCTTTTGCTTTAATCGCGCTTTCCGCCAGATCCAGCTGAATAGCTTTCTGCCCTTTCTCCTGGATCGCAATAGCGCCTACCACCTCCAGGGCTTTGGCTCTGGCATCTGCTACCGCAATAATCGCCTTCGCCTCGCCTTCTGCCCGCAATATCTGCTCTTCTTTATCGGCTTCTGCAGCCAGTACGATTGCTTGTTTTTGTCCTTCCGCTACATTAATAGCAGATTGCCGCTCTCCTTCTGAGTCCAGGATAACAGCACGTTTGTCACGCTCGGCTTTCATCTGCCGCTCCATTGCGTCCAGCACGGTACGCGGCGGCTCAATATCTTTAATCTCGTAACGCAATACCTGAACACCCCAGGGAGCAGATGCCTCGTTAATCTGTGAAACTATATTGATGTTCAGGGTTTCTCGCTCTTTAAAGGTTTTGTCCAGTTCCATCTTGCCAATTTCGCTACGCATAGTTGTTTGTGCCAGCTGTGTGATGGCATAGATATAATCGTCAATGCCATATGAGGCTTTAAACGGATCCAGTACTTTTAAATATAAAACCCCATCAACAACGAGCGTGATGTTATCTTTTGTAATTGCTCCCTGGCTGGGAATATCAATCGCCTGCTCTTTTAATGAACGGTCATAAGCCACTTTATCCATAAAAGGCACCAGAAAATTCAGCCCTGCCTCCATGGTGTTGTTGAACTTGCCAAAACGCTCAATCACAAAGGCACGGTTTTGCGGCACAAATCGAATGGATGACTTCATTAACACAATAGCCAATATGGCAAAGCCTACCCAGAAGTTAAAAATCAAATCAAAAAAATCAGTCATGTTTATTTCCTTTAAATTATTTTAGTTTTACATTAAAATTTAGTTAACAAGTAAATCAAGTGTAATCTCTCTTATTTTATAGTGCTTTGCTATTTTTTTACGGGCGCTCCTCTCGATAGAGTAGATTAACCCCCTAGAACATCCACAAATAAATGCCAGATCTTCTTGCGTTAAGGTTTGTCCTTCTTGCTTAACAGCGCAACAGACGCTTAAGCCAAGATCAATTTCATTGTTCATTAGTTTTATCCGGCAAATTATTTTTGAGTTATTTTAGGCCGCTTTTTTAAAGTCTAATGCCACTATGTTGTTAGCCGTTAACTGCAAATTACTGTTAAAATCATATAACGCAGACGCTGTATCAATGCCCATTTCCTCTTCAGCTTCTTTAGGCGATTTAAGCCACCCTTTTAATCGCCCAAACTCGACATTCAATCGACAAATAAACATTGTGTTGAATTTAATATGGAGGTTGCCATTTTTAAATGCTCGCACTACAAATAAGTTGACCGGTTCACCTGTTGATCTATCTCTAAATTCAAAAGTCTTCTGGGAATTCGACTCCCATTCAAAGATGCTTGCTCGCTGCAGACCTTCCGTATCGTAATCCAGGTTCGACGCAATAGTACAAATGTCATTAATGAAGTTACCTGCTATTTCTGCCAGCCCGTTACCATGATTGTAGCTCCATTTATCAGTAATAATGCCGCCCATTCTTTGCAGGATAATTCGATAATCAAGATGATACCGGTCTAACTCATCTGGTCTACGGGTATAAAACCAATCTTCATCCCTAAATGTTCTTTGATTAGATTTATACAATAGAACGTTGGCTTTTTCAGCCATTTTTTCAACCAACGTTATTAACTGCTTATCAAAGTACGCATTTGCATTTTTTACTACCCAGGATACCACCGCATGTGCATTGGAAACGCTAAAATCAACATGCGTATGCGCGGTTAGTGTTGAAAGTAATGCTTTTCGACTGCCTGTGGTCAGTTTATCGGTAATTACTGACATGTTATCGAATAGTTCGTTCCAATAGCTATCTTTCAGATTTTCAATTTTATGGCACAAACTTTCCCTGACACCTTTTAGATTTATATCCAGTTCACGTAATAACTTAGGATTAACATCACTAAGGCCTTGGTATAATTTAATCAATTCTGCCAGGTCTTTTTGGTACATCCTTTCTAAAATAATAACCAGATCGTCACCTGATACTAATTCATTCTTTAAGCTTTCATTTAAAGATGATTTTGTTTGACTCTGGCGGCAATATTCAGGTTGTGATTCCTTTCCAATATCTATTTTAAAATATTCATCAAACCAAATATCGAAGGGATCTGTTTTTGG
>CAYQXD010000015.1:0-17022 GCA_964421315.1 uncultured Thiotrichaceae bacterium
AGGAGAAAATCAATGAACATCGACCCACATGCATATAACATAACTGTACGACGTGACTCTTTTGAGGGTGAAGTGTTGTTTGAGGCTCGCGTAAAAGAGTTACCCGATTTAGCTGAGTACGCTGAGAGTTACGAAGATGCATATAGTCTTGCAGTGGATGCTATTGAAACAGCTGCTGAGGCTTTTGCTGAAAAAGGTCGCAAGTTCCCTGCAGCTATAGTGCCTGCTGACGATTTCAGCGGACGTGTTACATTGCGCTTGCCCCGCAGTCTTCATCGTGTTCTGGCTGAAACTTCTGACGTGGAAGGTGTGAGCCTTAATCAACACCTGGTAAATGTACTGAGTTATTATTCTGGCTTTGCAGCCGGGCGTAAGTCAGATTATTTACCAATATGGCGTACTGTTTCGTCGGCTCAGGATACGACTAAATCTGCTGCGCGTTCGCACCTGCGTCTTGTTCAATCAGAAGACTTTAATATTGCAAATTCAAGCTGGTGATAGAAATGAGTGGTGATGCCTTACAAAAGGCCATTGATTCTTTAAAAATACGTGATGTTTATTTACGTTCTTCTAATGCCTCATTAGAAGATGAGTTTGAACCCAAGTATGATCCAGATATAGACAATCTGGACACGCAATTAAAACATATAGTTGCTAGTTCAAGTGTATTAGAGTTAGTGGAAGAAAATGATACACGCTGCATATTTCGTGTGTTTATTGAACTAGGCGTTCGTTGGGTGGCACATAATTCTGAAGAAAATGAAGAGCCGGAAACCAGGGCTTTTATTGAAAGTGTTATGGTGGCTGAATACTACATGAAGTCAAACCCAGGTGCTGAAGCTTTGAAATTATTTGCTATGCAAAATGCCAGCTTTCATGTTTGGCCTTACTGGCGTGAATATGTTACTTCTCATTGTCAAAGAATGAACCTTCCAAAAATGGTGATGCCTGCAGTGCAGTTTTCAAGCAATCATGATTCTGACTAAATTTTAATAATAAGGTTTAAGATGGATTTTCTAATTGCAGATACTTTCACTGATAGCCTTGCCAAATTAAATGGCGATGAGCAGAAGGCGGCTAAGACGACTGCTTTCGATCTTCAATTAAATCCCGCTAATCCCGGATTAAAATTCCACAAATTAGATAGAGCGAAGGATCCAAATTTTTGGTCTGTTCGAGTTAGTCTTGATATCAGACTGATTGTTCACAGAAATCAATCCAGTTTGTTGCTTTGTTATGTTGACCACCACGATAAAGCTTATAACTGGGCAGCACGTCGTAAATTAACAATACACCCTAAAACTGGAGCAGCACAGCTTGTTGAAATACGTGAGACTGTT
Source organism: uncultured Thiotrichaceae bacterium (assembly GCA_964421315.1). GTDB lineage: Bacteria > Pseudomonadota > Gammaproteobacteria > SZUA-229 > SZUA-229. The sequence goes on from CAYQXD010000015.1 coordinate 1,341, forward strand.
AAAGAAATCATAGTACCTGTTTATACTGAAGAGATAAAACCTGAAATAAAAAAACCATTACTATTTGCCGGAATTGCTGAACAGACTTTATTGAGTTATGGCGTTCCCGCTGACTGGTTGTTGGATGTTAAACAAGCAAATGAAGACAGTCTGTTAGAGCTGGCTGAATATTTACCTGGCGAGGCTGCAGAAGCATTGCTGGATATAGCAACTGGCGTTACACCACAAAAACCTGTTCTTGCTGAAGCAGGTTTAGATCCATTTGATCACCCTGATGCACAGCGTCGCTTTAGAGTGATGACTGATGTCGATGAGTTGGAGCGTGCATTGGATTACCCCTGGGAAAAATGGACAATCTTTCTGCATCCAGCTCAAAAAGAATTTGTTGAACGTGAATATAATGGGCCGGCCAGAGTATCTGGCTCTGCAGGCACAGGTAAAACCATAGTGGCGTTACATCGTGCTGTTTTTCTGGCTAGAAAGAATTCAGACTCGCGTGTATTGTTAGTAACCTTCTCAGACATATTAGCCGGTGCTTTACAGAATAAATTAAAAAGACTGATTAGTAATCAGCCACGTTTAGCAGAAAGACTTGAAGTTCATTCAATGAATGACATTGGACGAAGGCTTTATACGTCTAACTTTGGTAAGCCTAAAATTGTTGCATATGAGATGTTAAATGATTTTATTAACCAGTCTGGAAAAGAAGTTGATAGCCATAAGTTTTCACAGCGATTTTTAACTACTGAATGGCAAGAGGTTGTTGACGCGTGGCAATTAATGTCGTGGGAAGAATATCGAGATGTAAAACGTCTGGGCCGAAAAACACGTTTGCCTGAAAAACAACGACAACTACTTTGGGAAATATTTGAAAAAGTAAGACTACTACTAAAACAAAAAGATCTAATAACTCTTTCACAAATGTTTAATCGGTTATCTGAGAAGCTATTAAGTAGTAAGCATCCTGCATTTGACTATGCCGTTATTGATGAAGCACAGGACGTAAGTGTTTGCCAGCTACGCTTTTTAGCTGCTTTAGGGGGAAAAAGACAAGATGGTCTTTTTTTTGCGGGTGACTTAGGGCAACGTATATTTCAACAGCCGTTTTCATGGAAGGCACTAGGTGTTGATATACGTGGGCGCTCACGTACCTTACGTATTAACTACCGAACTTCTCACCAAATTCGACGGCAGGCAGATTTATTGCTTGATCCTGAATTAAGTGACATTGATGGTAATACAGAAGATCGCCGAGGTGCAATATCCATTTTTAATGGACCTATGCCAAAGATTCTGGTATTTGATTCATTTGATGAAGAAATACAGGAAGTTAGTAGATGGATTGCTGTGCATATAAAAGAGGGTTTAAAACCACATGAAATTGGCATTTTTGTTCGTTCCACTGCTGAGATCGATAGGGCTCGTGAAGCGATAGAAACTGCCGGGGTTTCGTATAAAATTTTAGATGATAAAGTTGTAACAGTAAGTGGCTATGCCACGGTTAGTACAATGCACCTCGCTAAAGGGTTGGAATTTAAGGTTGTGGCTGTTATGGCCTGTGATGATGATGTAATACCGCTGCAGGAACGTATAGAGACTGTCTCAGATGAGTCTGATTTAGAGGAAGTCTACAATACAGAACGTCATTTACTCTATGTGGCCTGCACCCGCGCCAGGGATGATTTGCTGGTAACTGCCGTCATTCCAGCATCTGAGTTTTTAGATGACATGACGCTGCTCTAGAAACGTCAACTTTTAGTGTATATTGCCATTAAACCTATTATCTTTTAGGTGGGTTGTAAGTGAGGCAACCCGATTAAGCATAAGAATAAATTTTTTTACTGTGTTGCGTAAAGCAAACCTGCAACCTACGCTTTGGCATGTGCGCCTTTGCAGAAAGAACAATAAATTAATGTTTTGCTGGTAATTCCACAGAGAATGATTTAAAACATAAACATTATGCTAAAGCTGCTACCAATAAAACTCATTATTGCCTGTTTAGCGCTATTAACCTTGTCCGCCTGCTCAATGAACAAGATGATGGTCAATATGTCTATGCCAATGATAGAGAGTGGCATGGAAGCGATGAACCAGGAACCAGACTTGCAGTTGGCTGAGGATGCCATGCCTGCCAACATCAGCATGCTCAATGGCATGCTGCACCTTGACCCTGAGAATGTCCAATTACATGTATTTGCCGCCCAGGCTTATTACGGTTTGTCCTATGGTTTTAATGAAGACAAAGACAGTAAACGTGCGGACAGGTTTTATCTGCGTGGTCTTAAACACGGGCTAATAGCGCTCGAACTTCGGGGCTTGCACAATATAAAAGAAAGCAGTTTAGATGATCTGGAAAAGCAGCTAAAAAAGCTGGATAAAGATGATGTCGCTGCCATTTTCTGGACTGCCAGCAACTGGGGAAAATGGATTGATCTCAATCGCGACGACCCAGCAAGCCTGATTCAACTGCCCAAACCAACCGCCCTGATGCAGCGCATACTGGAACTGGACGATCGCTTTTATTATGGTGGTGCACATATGTACTTCGGCGTTTATTATGGCTCACGCCCGCCCATTTTCGGCGGTGACTTTGCTAAATCCAGGCAGCACTTCGACCGGGCAAGAGAAATTAATAACAACAAATTACTGATTGTCGACCTGTTACATGCGCAATATTTATCCCGTCAAATGTTTGATCAAGGCGATTTTCGAAAACGCCTCAAAAAAATTATTAGCGCACCTGAAGACTTATACCCCGAACTCACCCTGCTTAATCAAATTGCTAAACGCAAAGCCTTTTTACTCCTGAATAAGGAAGCACAATGGTTTTAAAATCTCGCGCTAAAAGCTTTTCTATAAAAACCGTCAATAGCTGGCTGTTACCATTGTTTTTAAGCGGTTTTTTAATGTTAGCCAGCCATTCGTCTTTTGCAGGAAAAGTCCACACCTTAAAATTTGCCACCTTAATGCCCACCGGTACAGCATGGACAAAACTACTGGATGACTGGGTCAACGAAGTTGAAGAAAAAAGCAACGGTCGCATAAAATTCAAAATGTATTCTGGTGGCGTGATGGGCGATGAACCCGATGTGCTGCGTAAAATACGCAAAGGTCAGCTTCATGGCGGCCTGTTTACCGGTTATGGCATTGGTCGCATTTATTCACCTGCTCGCGTTCTGGAAGTGCCCTTTCTGTTCAAAAATACAGATGAATCTGATTATGTGCGTGAACAAATCATGCCGGAACTGGAAGCCGGTTTTAGAGACAACGGCTTTGAACTGCTGGGCTGGCCAGAAGTGGGTTTTATCCATTTTTTCTCAACCCGACGCATTACTTCCATTGATAATTTAAAAAATCTGCGCATCTGGTTGTGGCAGGGCGACCCACTGGGGGAAGCCTTTTTTAAAGCTGCAGATATTAACCCCATCCCGCTATCTATCATGGATGTGTATACCCAGCTGTCGGCCAAACACGGTAGCATTGATACCGTTTACACCTCTACCTTTGGCGCTATCGCACTACAGTGGCACTCCAAACTCAAGTATGCCACCCATATCCCACTGACCAACGCCATTGGTGGCGTTATTGTCAGCAACCGCTTCTATAAAAAGTTGCCTGCTGATTTACAGCAATTACTAAAAACCAGCGGAAAAAAAATGGGCGATGCCATAAGGCTTAGTGCCCGCCATGAAAACAAAAAAAGCATTAGCCTGCTACGCAGCAGCGGTATTGAGTTTATGCTCGACTGGCATGAGGTAAACATGGATGAAATACTGGCTATTCGGGACAATGCGGCAGCCTACCTTGAACAGACGAATTACATCCCTGCCAGCATTTTTGCCAGAACGAAAAAACTGCTCGCTGATTACCGTAAGCTGACAGCCAATCAGTCAAATAATACTCAAATACAAGCGCCTGCACCACTCACGAATTAAGGGCATAACCATAACAAGTGATTGAGAAAATCGAACAAACCCTGGTAACAATTGAGAGCATTATCGCTGCGCTCAGCCTGTTTTTACTGCTCGCCCTTTCCCTGTTTCAAATCATCACACGTAATTTTTTCAATTTCGGTTACCCTGAAATCGAAATCATCAATCGATACCTGTTAGTAATCTGCGGTGCCATGGGTGCGGTTATCGCCACTTCAAAAATGCGCCACATAAAAATTGATGCGCTGACCGTATTATTAAATGAACACCAGATATCAATGTTGCGCTGCCCACTCGCCCTGTTCTCTGCCGTAGCCTGCCTGCTGATGAGTTACTACGCCGTTATTTTTGTTCTGGATGAATGGCAATATGCACCGGTAAATGAACGCTGGGCACTGCCATTTACCTTTATTTATCCTTTCGGATTTGGCCTGCTTGGTCTGCACTTTCTGCTTAATTGTGCAGCTAAACCAAATAAAGATGACAGTGGGAAAATAACAGCGGGATGATAACAGCATGATGATTGCCGCAACAATAGCGCTTATTGTCATTGCCTTAATCGGCGCACCGTTATTTACCGTTATCGCTGCCGGCGGAATACTTGCTAGCCACAGTGCAGAAATCAGTCCCGACATCCTTATTATCGAAATGAACCGGCTAGCGTCATCACCCAATATGGTTGCCATCCCTCTGTTTACCTTTGCCGGTGTATTGATGTCCAGCGGCGGCGCACCACAGAGACTGGTTGATTTTTTCCGCGCCGCATTTGGCTGGATGCCCGGCGGTCTTGCCATCGTCACCATTGGTGCCTGCGCTTTTTTCACCACCTTTTCCGGCGCTTCCGGTGTCACCATACTGGCACTCGGCGGACTGCTTTATCCCATTCTCAGAGGCGAAGGTTATAAAGAAAAATTTTCATTAGGTCTGCTTACCACATCCGGCTCATTAGGTTTACTGTTCCCACCCAGTCTGGCCATTCTGGTTTACGGCATCATAGCCGGAGTCAGTATTGAACACATGTTTTTTGCCGGTGTCGTGCCCGGTCTCCTGCTAATAATAATGCTGTCTCTTTATAGCATGTACCATGGCAACAAAAGCCATGTGGTTAAACACAAATTTGTATTCAACGTCTTGCTCAAGACATTAAAAGGCTGTGGCTGGGATCTGTTTTTACCCATTGGCATTGTTATCGGAATCTTTGGCGGCTTTGTTTCCATTATGGAAGCCGCGGCCGTTACCGCTGCCTATGTCATACTGGTTGAAGTCTTTATCTATAAAGAAATTAGTCTACGTACGCAGTTTTATGGTTTATTGGTTGAAACCTGCGTGCTGTTTGGTAGTTTGCTGGCGATATTGCTGGTCGCTCTCGGGCTAACCAACCTGATGATTGATGCACAGTTACCGATGAAACTGCTTGCCACTATTGAAAACCATATCAGCAGCCCACTTCAGTTTTTGTTACTACTGAATCTGTTCCTGCTTCTGGTGGGTGCCGTAATGGACATCTTTTCGGCAATCATTGTCGTGGTGCCGCTAATTCTTCCACTGGCGGCACGTTACGGCATCGACCCGGTACACCTCGGTATTATTTTTCTGGCCAACCTGGAAATCGGGTATTCAACACCACCCGTTGGCATCAACCTGTTTATCGCCAGTCAGCGCTTTGGCAAGTCCATCCTCACCTTATTCAGATCAACATTGCCGTATTTATTAATCATGTTTATCTGGTTGTTAATGATTACTTATATTCCTGAGCTGTCACTATGGTGGAAAGACGATTAACCCTGAAAAAATAGTCACAGGCGTAGAAAAATTTAAGGTGAAATATAATGCCGATAGCGTTATGCTTATCCCGTAGAATAATAACGTTATAAAACATGGAGTAACCATATGCAAAAACCCTGGCTAAAAAGTTACCCGACAGGTGTGGTTGAAGAAATTGACTCTAACGAATATTCTTCCGTAGCAGATATTTTTGATACCAGTGTGGCTAAATATGGAGATTTACCTGCCTACACAAATTTTGGCAAAACCCTCTCCTACCACGAAGTTGATCTTTATACCGCTCAATTAGGTGCCTACCTGAAGAATGAACTCGGCCTGGAAAAAGGTGACCGGGTCGCGGTAATGATGCCCAACCTGCTGCAAAACCCTGTTGCCATTTTCGGCATACTTCGCGCCGGACTGGTGGTGGTTAACACCAACCCCTTATACACCGCCCGCGAATTAAAACACCAGTTGAAAGACTCCGGCGCAAAGGCCATTATCATTGTTGATAACTTTGCTCACGTTTTACAGAATGTAATTGATGAGACCAAAATAGAACACGTCATTACCACTAAAATGGGCGACATGTTATCACCGCTAAAAGGTTTCATTATTAACACCGTAGTAAAATATATTAAAAAAATGGTACCGGACTTTACCATTAAAGATGCGGTTAACTTTAAAACCGCATTAAAACTTGGCGCACAACATCGCTTTCAAACCGTCACCACCAACCACGACGACATTGCCTTTTTACAATATACCGGAGGCACCACCGGCGTTTCCAAAGGTGCCGTACTAACCAATAGAAACATGGTCAGCAATATGCTGCAAGCCTCTGCCTGGATTGATCAATTTATTGGTGACCAAACTGGCGGCAAACCAGGCACCATTATTACCGCCTTACCGCTTTATCATATCTTTTCATTAACCGCGAACTGCTTAACCTTCATGCGTTTTGGCTGGTGCAATTACCTGATAACCAATCCACGTGACATCAAGGGCTTTGTTAAAGAGCTTAAAGCAACTAAATTTGAAGTATTAACCGGGGTAAACACCTTATTTAATGGTTTATTAAACAATCCAGATTTCAAAACCATAGACTGGTCATATTTTGCTTTTGCCCTGGGCGGCGGCATGGCAGTACAGCGTGGTGTTGCCGAACGCTGGAAAGAAGTGACCGGCACCACACTAATCGAAGCCTACGGCTTAACAGAAACCTCACCAGCCGCCTGCATGAACCCTATGAACTTAAAAGAGTTTAATGGCAAGATTGGCTTGCCTATCTCCTCTACCGAAGTGTCCATTCAAGATGATAAATGGAATGAATTAGCTTTAGGTGAGCAGGGTGAAATCTGCATTCGTGGCCCGCAGGTGATGCGTGGTTACTGGCAGTTACCCAAAGAAACCTCTACCTCATTGAGCAATGATGGCTGGTTCCATACCGGAGACATCGGTTTTATGGATAAAGCGGGTTTTGTACAAATTGTTGACCGCAAAAAAGACATGATACTGGTGTCAGGATTTAACGTATTCCCCAGCGAAGTAGAAGAAGTAATTGCCGACCACCCCGGTGTTGCCGAAGTCGGCGTTATCGGCAAACCCGATGAGCACAGTGGTGAAGTGGTAATGGCAGTCGTGGTTAAAAAAGATAAGTCTTTAACTGAGGAAGCATTAAGAGATTTTTGCCGTGAAGGCTTAACCAGTTACAAGATTCCAAAGTCGATTGTGTTTACTGATGAGTTGCCAAAAACCAATGTCGGCAAAATATTAAGACGCGAGTTACGTGATAAATATATTACTGGCACTTAAAAAGATAGTTTTAAGTTATAAGTTAGCTTTAAGCCATTTATACTTATAACTTGTAACTTACAACTTAAAACTTAACTAACACATTCACCTGCAAACCATTCACATGCTCGCGAGCGACATATTCCATGCGCAAGGCAACTTTAGTATCAAACTTATATTGCATACCCATACCCAGCAAGAAACCATCATCATCTCCCAGGTCATAACCTAAACGCGCCAGCATATCTGTTTTTCTTGATAGTGGAACCGATTCCAGCATTGCAATCCATAAACCACTTACAGTACCAGACTTGCCTGCACTATTTATGCGATCGAAATTACCACTGTCCAGATATCCTATTTCCAGCGCACTGGAAATATCGTCATTAAGTTTGAAATTAAACTCATAGCCTCCTATAAACTGAAAACCACGAGCGCTACCAACTCCCGGTAAACTATTAAAATTCAATCCACCACCGACATAAAATCGTTTCGCATCCAGGCCTTCAGCCTGAGCTTGAACAGGCACAACCATCACTAACGCCATAAAAACAAATAAACCCATTACTTTTTTCATAAAAATCTATCCACATTTAATATTTAAACACTGCATCTCAGCACAATTACCTCATCTAGCCAATATCCCATAAGTTTCATTTATTATGGGGTAGCATGAAAAATCAAAATGAACCAAAATACCCACTATGGTAATCCCTAAACATATGACCCAAAACACCCCGGCATCCTTATGACACGATTCGTTATCCTAATTGCAGTTATTGTCATCGCTTTGATTGTGTGGCATAAAATCAGCAAAGCCAAAGGCGAAGAACGAAAAAAAATGGTTTTCTGGAGTGTCATCAGTGGTGTTGGTGCCGTCCTCGCACTGCTCGCTGTTACCGGGCACCTGAACATCATCACCGCAGCCATTGCGGGTCTGGTTGCACTGGCACCCAAGGCTATGCGCTTTGCTCAATACCTGCCATTCATCAATCGCCTATATAAACAACATAATCAACCACATCAACAACAGGCGCAATCACCTCCTGCGAATAAACAAGGTATGGGTCTTGACGAAGCCAGAGAAATTTTGGGGCTAAAACCACAATATACAAAAGACGATGTCATACAGGCGCATCGTCGCATGATGCAGAAAAATCACCCCGATCGCGGGGGATCAGATTACCTGGCGGCAAAAATAAACAAAGCGAAAGAGACCTTATTAAGTTAAGGAATCTCCCTTTAACATTTCAAACCAAATATATATCATAATAAAATATGCCTTTATCCAACAAGAAAAAAACAGAAACCCGTAACCGTATAAACCGAGACCCGGACTTTCGTGATGCCTTTTTAATACAGGCACGCAACATGTATAAAAAAGCACTACAGTTTAATAGCAAACTGGAAGATGAAATTAACCGCTTCGAACAAATACTGGGTGCCGAACCAGACACTTATGAATTCATTGAAGGCGAACTCGACGAAATCGACATTTTTGAGCTGATACTGGATGCCTACGATAGTCAAACACTGGAAGATGAAAAAAACACCAGTACAATTAATTAACAACAAATAAAACGAGCGGTGTCATCTTGAGCGATAGAAATAGACCTTATACGCAGACTCTGTAAAAACTATCCAACTGTAAAGATAAAAGCGCACACATATAACAACCACAACCTAAAAACCATGCCAAAATTCAAACTTTTAATCTTATTAATTATCAGCGCAATATTGACTGCCTGCAACCAGTCCGTAGCCGACCCAAAAACCGTAGCCGATAAATACTGGCAATATTTACAGGCAGGCAATATGACAGAAGCTGAAAAACTGCTGTCAACAAACAGCCTTAGTATTTTTTCTGAACACACCAGCCGCATTGGTTCAAACACAAAACTAGAAAACAGTGAAGCAAAAACCCTGGTAAATACAACCATCACCACCCTTAATCCAGAAACAGGCTACAGTCACACAGAAAACTTTAATACTGTTTTAGTGTTACAAAAAGGCCAGTGGAAAATAGATATTAGTCAATCGTCAATACCGCCCGCAGCCACCGCACAAGAAGAAAAGATACAACAACTGACAGAAGAACTCTCCGAATCAATGCAGGAAAATATAGAATCAATCGACAATACCATGAGCAAAGGAATACAAATGCTAAATGAAGCGCTGCGTGATGGCTCAAAAGAAATGGGCGCTTCATTGCTACAGCTAATGAATGAACTCAATAGCACAATGCAAGAGTCGATTGATAAAATGAAAAAGCGACACGAACAGCAAAAGCAGGAACAGCAGCAAAAACAGCAGCAAAAACAGCAGCAACCATCACAACCCGATCCCCGGCAGGGTGAAGGTATGATTTAATCCATCCTTAGGTTCGTTAACGGCACGTCTCTGTGTGATTTACAGATATAGTAGTAGCTCAGACCTGATCTGACACTAACCGTTTTGATGAAACTCAATTACGTTATTGTCCTGGTCTCTAATGAAAAACATTGTTCCACCATCTGGTAGTGTTAATGGCCCTTCGGTAATGTGAATACCAGGTTTTTCTATCGTATTTTGCACAGATTTAATATCAGTAACATCCAATGCCATGTGAGTATAACCTGGATATCTTTCGGTTACGTCCATTAGAATATTGTCTTTTATGTTTGTATCAGCATTAAGTATAAAATTTATATTTACGCCTGATGGGTGCTCCATTATTGCGACTGGTTCAGCGCCAATAGGCCCAACTATAAATATAAAGCCTAGCCGCTCATAAAATGCTCTTGCAGTATCAAGGTTTTTTACTCTTATGCCAACATGGTTTATGCCAATGATCTCTTTCATGTGTTTATCCTTGATGAAATTTAGTGGCTTAATGCTTTAAGTACAGCCTTTGGTTCTTTTGCTACTACATTAAGTAAAACCAATGCTGGGCCATGAGGTGTGCGGTCACCACGCTCCCAGTGACGGAGTGTACTAACACTTATGCCAAATGCTGACGCAAACTCGTTTTGAGACATGCCCACATTAGCTCTGATATTTTTTACATCTACGGGTGTGAATTCATGCACCACTGCTTTTCCTTTTTTGCCTTTTGAAAACTCTAGAGCTTCATCAAGGCCTTGTTTGATACTATCAAATGCTTTACTCATTTTTGGCCTCCATAGTTCTTAATAAGTAACGAGGTAAATTTAGCTAAATCGTTACACTCGATTTTAGTTAAATTGGCTTTTTCACCTTTACCAAATAAGGTTAAAAGAAATAATGGCATAGATTGATTGTGATGGTAATAGATAACACGAACACCACCGCTTTTACCTCTGCCCTGTGCAGACCACCTTAATTTACGAATACCACCTGTACCTTTCATGATGTCGCCAGATGCTGGATGTGTTGCTTAATAATTGATAATACTTAACCTTTCAGCTTCTGTGAGTAATTTCTCCGACCTTTTTAGGAATTCAGGCAGTTCGACAATGGTTTGCATAGCCCACAAGTGTAATCCATTGGATTATAGCATGTCAATGTCATTTTTAATGATGCTAACGAGTCTGCAATCAATGGAGTCAGAGTTAATGATTTAAGAAACAAACTTGTTTGTTATTTCCACGTTGCACGACATGCTGTGTGATGTCAGGTAAATTTAGCCGAGGTAATCGAGCCATCAGTTTTCCACGTAAAAAAAGTTAAACGTGAATAACATCAATAATACGAAAAATCTACTACTCTGACCCCATTGATTGCTACTCTGACCCCATTGATTGGGCCATATAGTTGCTGGAAACACAGTGCATTTTAATTAATAATGGCCATTTTACTTATTTAATAAACGATAACCGTCGGTTTAAATTGCTTAAAGGCTGGCATTGTCATACCCACACTGGCATTGATATAAGTAGGATCAGTTACTACATATCGTTTGCCATTATAATTAACACTATCACCTGCAACATCTTCAGTAAAACGTACTGCAGCGGCAACGTGCCCTGGATAATCCAGCCCCACAACATCAAGATTTAACAGGCTTTTAACTAACCAGGAAAAAAGCACGGCACGATCTTCACAGTCGGAGTAGGGGTAAAACAATGTCTCTTCAGGAAATAAATAATTCTCTTCACCGAACTGCTGATCATCGGTTTCATATTTTAAAGATGTTTGCACAAAACGAAGTAAAAAATTTACCGCCTGCTGTTCAGACATGCCTTGCATATAGTTCGCTAACTGTTTTTGCAAAGGTGTCGCTGTTACTGCATATACACCGGATGAAAAATAAAGATTCAGATTTAACTGCGGATAGCTTCTGAAGAAAGCAATTCGTCCACGGTCATAACTAATATTAATGTTGTAATGCTCACCTTCAAAAGTAAAGGATAAATGTCGGCGTTCAGGTTGATCACTGGATGCCACAACGGGAGTAACCCGCATATCAAAAACCTTTGTAGCTCCGGGATATTCGCCATCATAAGTATAAACCCGCCCTGGTTTTCGCCTGCTATCATCGAATTCAACAGCGTAATATCGCTTTCCACTAAAGGTGAAATAGCTAACCTCAAACATTTCATGTGCTGATGGCACCAGTAAATAAATACTAGCGTTACTATAAGCAATGCGCGCCTGGTAATTAGATTTTATTAGTAGAAACCAGCTTAATAGCGCACTATCATTTCGACGGTTGTTATTTATTTTTACAGCCAGCTTATTTATCATCGAGGCATATGCCCAATCGTTTAATTGCAGGGATTTCTTCTGTGTAGCCAGTTGTTTTATCAGACCTTGATAATTACTGCGACTCAAAACAGACCAGTAGTCACTTATTGTCTCTTTATTAATGTTTGATGCCAGCTTCTGTTTTAAATTTGAGTCATAATAAAAACGTATTGGTTTACCGTAAAAATCAATAATAAGTGGTCTTCCTTTTGGTATGACAACCACGGGAGCGGCTATAATTTTTTTTGTCACTACAGATTCAGGCACTGTAACTACAGCGGGGCGGGTAACTGGTTTTACAATAACTGGTTCTGATTTTGCCACCGGCATTACATCCGGCTTTGGCGTTGTATCACGCACTTCGCCTTTAACAATATCAACAGCTTTCCATTGTGCTTTTAAAAAAATGCTAAACTCTTTGTCACGTTTGTCTTTATACTCCCGAAATTCTTTTTTCTGTGCAGCGATACCAGTAGTTTGCTGTTGCATCCATTGTTGAAAGTCATTATTTGCATAAACCAGGGTTACGCCTAGTAATACGCTAAACCCCGCTCCCGCAGAAACAATTTTTTTTATTTTCATCAGTCAGCTTTCTGTTTTACTGTCGCTGTTCCATCAAGCACCAGCAACACATCCCCCGCCTGGCTTCGATAACCGAGTTCCTCACCGTGGGCAGGGCAGGCGATATAGTGTTGTTCAAAATCATGAAACTTATTCACAAGTTTATCTTGTATGCTTTTGTCTGCCGGGGATATTGCCAGCAGATGCAAGCCATGGGGCATACACAGTAACAAATCAGCATAGCTTTGGTTCAACCAGTCGAAATCTGTTTTATGTAGTGTGATGTTATTTAAATAGGTATTGTCATTGAGTGCCAGCACCGCCATCAGATAGTTGCTGACAACCCCGTAAACCATAAGCCATTTTGATTATCAGCCGTTCTACCGCCAGACTGCAGGGCAGAACCACATCTACACCTGCACTGATAAACAGCTCTCTTGTGTTCCGACCCAGCATCTCAGCAATAATCACAGGTTTATTATGGTCACTAAATCTGCTATTTATATACCGCGCTATCAACAATGTTTTAGCATCCAGCTCACCACGATCATGATCCAGGCAAATTTTGTCACTGCCTTGTGTGTCCGCAAGAATAATGACTGTACTCACCTTCACTTCGTCCTTGATGTGTTTATCCAGCGTATCGCTGACAATCTCTTTCGCAACTGTGTTTTGGGTAATTACCTGATAGTTGAGGTGATCCAGATGCTGAATTTCAGCAATAATGCCTTTGCACTGATCAATACCGCCGATCAACAACACCTGGCAGTTTTTGCGAGAAAGCATGGTCAAATCCGTCAAGTCCTGACGAATACCACTAGTGTTTTCAGACGACCTGCTATTAAGCGCAGGGAAAATATCTTCTTTTTCCAACGCTGCAAAAATGAGTACATCGTTATCCTGCAAAGGTGATTTTTTTACCGCAGAGATAAAATTGGTATACAAACCAGCAGAAAATGTATGCTGAACGAGGGCAGTATTGTGATCATTTTTTCCTGCATGATAGATTGCAATCAAACTGATGCCACGACGGGCTAGAATCTCGCATAGTTTGGTTGGATTAATTGAATCCAGCCAGCGGCGTCTGCCGATACTGAATACAGCCATATGTACCAACAACTTCAATGTATTGTATAAAGAAGAAAGCGTTTTCTTTTGCTGAAAAACCTCAACGGCGGCACGCAGCAAGTCATTCTTTATAACTGTTTTCCATGGCATGGCATAAAGTTCCACGTGTTCATCGTGAGTAATCATGTCAAAAAACCAGCTTACTGCCAGTGGATTGAAGCAGGCCTGTGCAGCCAGTCGATAGATAATAGTTTCGGCAAACACCAACGCATCGATGTCACAGGTTTCAAAATTCTGTTGATTTTCAATATGCCGCAACTCAGCAATGGTGAAAACATTGGGGTTTAAATTTTTAATTGCCAACGTAGTGAGTACGCTGCCTATGTTGCGTGCATGTTTTTTCTTTTCCCCCGCCAGGATCAATGCAACATTGGCCTGGGTGATATGCGATGCCTCCAGGGCTTTTGTATCTGATGAATCACCACGGTAATAGTACACCATGTTTTTCGGAAAGTTATATTTCTCCAGCGGTTTTTCGTCATCCATTTCGGCAATTACTACGATTTTCTTGCGCTGTGGCACATAAGGAGAAGTCAGGCCAAAAATAATGCCTCTGGCTTTTTCATTCCAGCCGCAGATGATGATATGGTTTTTCAGGGGATGAACAAAGAAACCTTTTTGTTTAGCCACCCGTCTGCTGATGATATCCCGCCATATACTGAACACAAACCAGACGACAAAAAAGATTCCGACCAATGGCGGAAATACCGCCAGGATTTTGCCGATGGTGGATTGTGGAAACGCTCTGCTGTTATAGCCTCCAATCCACCCCCATAACCAGAGCATGAGGTCTGGTATGGTCATAGTTACAAACTGGTTATACAGATTATTTTCCGTGGCATAACGCCCTTCGTAATATTGTATAACCAGCATGATGATAAAATAAGCAAGTGCCATCACCGTCAAGGTAGCAACAAGCACAGCAAAACCCTGTAGAAACAGGGTCAACTGATATCGCCACATACTTTTGATTGGCTGCAGGTTACCCAGACGATCACATCGGGTGGTTAATATATGAGAGAAATATTGTACCAGAATAGCAATCACAATCAGCGCAAGCAAATAGTAGCCAATCCTCCAGGGATCAAACAGGTAACCTTTTTCGACCAGTAACTTCTGTGCATTTTCATGCAGTGGCACAGGCTTTCTTTGAATCGCCTGAGGCAGGCTTGCAAGTGGGATCTGTTGATAATTTTCCTTATCAGCCAGTTGATCCCAGCTGTCGAAAGCCAGTGCCAACAATTTTTCCATTGCCCCGGATGGCGCATTGTTGCTTAATACCAGGTAAGCCATCAAGGAAATAGTGCTGACAGATTCCATGCCCTTCCTGGGCAAATGACCTTTGTGAAAATAAGGGTGTTGACGGACAAGTTTGTCGACAAGACTGCCTGTCAATGACAGCAGCGTTAAATCCGACTCCAATGAACGAAGCGATAGCGGCGGCGCGGCGGCGGTATAACACACCGCATCCAGGTCGCCACGCCGTAGCTTTTCCAATGCTTCTTCCAGGCTGGCAGTTGGTTGCGGGTCAAAGTTGATTTCCGCTGCCTTTAGTATGTCTTTTGCATTGCGGTAAGTGCCAGACCCCACCGCGCCCAGAGCAATACGCTTGCCGACAAGCGACTCTATATGGAGAATTTTTGCGTCCTTCCTGACAATTATCTGGAAATATTCGGGAAACAGCGGTAATGCGGTGCCAAAACTTCGATTGGGTTGATACTTGTGGTAGTAAGCGTAATAGGCGGTATCGTTTTGCACGATGGCTGCGTCTAGCTCACCTTTTTGTAATAGTACGAGAT
>CAYQXD010000015.1:17122-30320 GCA_964421315.1 uncultured Thiotrichaceae bacterium
GTATCGTTTTGCACGATGGCTGCGTCTAGCTCACCTTTTTGTAATAGTACGAGATTTTCCACACTGCCGGCTGTAGAGTGGTTAATAATGGACAAACCATAATCAGCCGCATAACGACCAAGGTTCTCCACAAATGGATAATAGGCACCAATTTTGGAGCCTGTACCAATGCGCAGCTCATCAACAGAGCTAGACTCTGTTGCCACTGCCGGGCTGAAAGCGGGCAACAGAAGACTCAGCAATAGCACAAGTGAGATTGTGGCAATCTGCTGTGTTATGTTAATAGCAAGTAAACTGCCCTTGTCTTTGCTGGCTTTTAAAGCTATGCGTTGCCATTTTTCAGTGCAACTTACTATCTTCAGGCAAGACAACCCAAGACCTCCCGAGTTACCTATTATTCCATATTTGCAATAGCTGCTGCCAGCTCATCCTGACCTTTTTGTGCCTTAAATTGCTGCCATAAAGCATTGTCGTTATTCATACTGGTTTTTAGTACATTTTGTGTCGCAGTAGCAGTCATGGATTCATCCATGCCTAACAATACATATAAAGTGCCATTTGGACTGGTGCGGGTTTTGTATATCTTAGTACCCACCAATGTTGCATCTGTAATTTGTTTTGTCACTGAGGTATTTACTTTGTCAACGGTTTCAGCATCGGCCGCGCCGGTGGTCTCAGCATACTGCTTCACCATGTTTTGCACGTGAACCTGCATTGATTGCGACAGTTGCACACGAGCATCGGTTGCTGCCATACTTTTCATGAAACTATGACCTGCTGCTGTTTTTTCTGCTACACCAACCGCCGATACCTCGATTCCTGCAACGGGTTCATCGCATATCCAGCCAGGTGCTGAAGTTGAGGGTGAATCCGGGAATACACAGTCAGGTTCCGCCTGTTTAATTTCATCTGAGCCGCTACAGCCTGTTAACAGTATCACCATTAAAACCAAACCCGTATTGATTAAACCTGTATTTATTTTCATCTCATCATTTCTCCTGTATGATTATTTTTTACTCTCTAAAATTTATATATTTTGAAACCTGGTCATTGAGTTACGTACTTTCTGCAAGTATTTCTTTGTTTCTTCATAAGGCAAATCATTTATTAACTTATTATAGACTTGCCTGGGTGTCAGTTTATTTATGGCTTTTGCCGCTTTACTAATATTTTTATTACCAGTAAAAACTCTTGCTACATTACCTGCTCCAGTATTATACGCAGCAATTGTGCAATATAAACGACTTTCATCGTTTGTTATTTTTCTTAAATATCTTTTATCAAGTATGTGTAAGTAGACTGTACCTAATTCAATATTATTTTTTGAATTATATAAGTAACTTGAACCCAAAACCAATTTTTTCTTATATATAAAGTCATATGCATCCACACCGGCTGAACTGGGTACTATCTGCATTAAGCCAAATGCTGGCACATGCGATCTTGCCATAGGGTTAAATGCGCTTTCATTCTTCATTATTGCTAAAACCAGTGAGGGAGATATTTTAAATCTTTTTGCATTATCACCAATATCAGCAAGATATAGCTCTGCCTTTTTAAAGTGATAATTTTCAGGCATCTTAACTTTAACAGAGTAAACTTTTTTTCCTTTTACTTTTGATTTTTTCTGTTTAATTGTTTTCTTTGTTACATGTTTTTTAGTGTATTTACTTATATCTGCTGCTGTTGGTTCTTTTGGGTAGATTAAATCAGCAACTAGTGGTCTGGGATTTATTCTGGCTTTAGTAGCCGCTGTTTTTGCTTCTACTCTTTGCGCTAAAATATCATCTTTGTGTGCTTGCTCTGTATTTTTAACAGAAACATTGGCAAGACTTTTTAATAATTTTTCTTCAGCTTCTGCCAGGTTTGCGGCTATTACCTCTACGACAATTTCGCCATTTTCAAAATCTACACTGCTTTTTAATAAGCTATCTTTTGAATATTCTACCCACTTTGTGTTTGAACTTAGTTCGGGTTGTTGCCAGTATATTGATAATTCTTTTTTATAACGACTAAATTCTTGATCAAGTATTTTCTTATACTGTTTAAATTCTTCATTAATACCGGCTTTATATTGTGCAAACTCTTTATTATTTTTACTTAGAAAATCCTTGTAATCACTGTCTTCTGAAGCAAAAAGACCAGTTGTAAATAGACTAGTTGTAAATAGCAAACTAAATAAAAATATATGGTTATTCATGTATTTTATAAATTCTTAGAGATCTTTGCACGATACAGGCACGAAAGAAAAATGGGCTAAAATTTTGCTGATTGCGGCAGGAAACGCAGTGAAAATTTAGACATTTTTATTCGTGAATGTATCGTGTAAAGGTCTCTCTTAATAAATCAACGACAATTCCAGCATTTTATTCAACCAATGTTGACAGTTGAAGAATGCCATATATGCCCCCCGATCTGCACAAGCCAATCATGCTCTATTTTTTACCTTAAAAAAAGGGTAGCGTCCCCTTTACCATAGCTCGCGGAGCTCCAAAACAATAAATAATACCCGGCATTATAAAAAATATGTAAGCCAATGCCAGGTTTAGTACTTTCATACTTATCTCTGAAATACCCAAATACCAGTGATGGAAAAAACACTAGAATTGACAATATTAAGTGGTGATTTATTAAGTGAACAAGAGAGAATAAGCAGGATGTGATTATATTTGGTAAAGATATGCCATAAGCAAGGGGGCGTTTCCCTAACATATTGATTAATTGACCTTGAATAAACCCACGAAATGCTAGCTCTTCGATGACAGGATAGAGAATAATCAACAAGATTAGCTGACGTGCGCCCTCTACAAATGAAGCTGAGAATAGGCTACCATCAAAAAAAACAGCACCATAAATAAAATAAAAGATTGGGGCAGCAATAAGTGCTGCCCCATAGGCTTTATCCTTAACAATATAAGAAATTCTATGTTCTAAAGCCAAATATCTTTCTTCTTAAAAGGTACAGCAACGAAAAGAACACTGTCAAAGGGAGTATAGGATCAAATCTTGAATGCTCTGACGAAATATAGCTACAGCCACCGCCACTAGAATTTGATGAAGCTGGAGCAGGATTCTTCGCTGGATCGTCTCCAGGGCCACCAGGATCGCTAATAACACCAGCCACCGAATTAGAGTCACCTAACTGGTTATCTGTTAAATGAAGAATAATTTTATTCCCATTTATTTGAAAATCAGTAAATTCATACCATCCAGACGTATTTCCATCAGGAAGTTGTGGGCCATATTTCAGGTAAGTATCTGTACCAGAAGGAAGCTCCTCAAAGGTGAGTGTTACATCAATTGATTGTCCAGCATTTAATCCTTCTACAGTGAATCCAAGAACTCCTCGATCCATGCTAACAGAGTCTAACGCACCACTTCTAGTCGGCAACTCAGACAATGGTTGATTGTATGAGCTTTTCAGTGAACCTGCTGATGTTTTAATAGAAATACGTTGACCATTCTCATCTTGAACTACCATGGTGTCATTATCTAAAGCATCTATGATACCGTCACCATCGCTATCTAAGGGGATGCTCGGATTGCTTCCAATTTCTACACCATCTGGCACTCCATTACCATCGGTGTCAGGATGATATGGGTTTGTACCTAATGATTGCTCCTGAGAGTCAGTTAATCCGTCTCCATCTGCATCACCCACTTCTGCGGAAACAACAAGTATTCTGCGACTTGTACTTAATCCAGCATATTTTGCTACTACTTCAGCCTCCCCGGGTTGCATTGCAGTAACATTTCCTTCAGCATCCACGTCAAAAACTGGACTATCGCCAACAGATATATCTAAGCCTGAAACAAGATTTTCCTCATATGTTGTTCCGACTACACTTTCAGTTAGATCTCTATTAAAACCATCTACCCCCTGACCAATGAGTTTTAGCTTATAAGTACGACCAGAAGAGAGAATTATGCGGTCAGTCGGTTCAAAAATAATTGTTCTAATATTTGCCACTTCAGGTAACACAGACAATGTAACCGCATTTGATTTAAGTGGCGTAAAACCAGACATTGCGGTGACAAAAAACTGATAACTACCCGATGCCGTATTTGGTATTGGAGTAGTCCATGAATATGGTGGTAAATCATCATCCACCTCAAATCCATCACCTTGTAAGCTAACAGAATGTAACTCACTATGTGTAGAATCAAGCGTGAATGTTACCTGCTCACCCGCTACGGGGTTATGATTATTGACCGTCAGTGCAAAAGTATTAGTTGCTTCAGCATGTGCAACATTAACCACACCAAGGGCTACAAAAGTGAAATTTCTTAACAAAACCTCGCCTTTATTTATCAGGTAATTAACGTACTTCATAAACACCCCATGGTCTTGAATATCTGATTTGCTATCAAGCTCCACACTTCTCTTAGCAACAAATATTTCAAAGTCAGTTTTTGTATTTACAGCCACTTGAGAATAATTTGAGAGTGGCAAATCGATGATGGAAAGAACCCAGTCTATTACGGTCTGATTTTGCCCCATCCCTGTATGTCCAACCGATACCAACTCGCTAGTATTCACACCTAAACGTCCTCTTGCACTAGAAAGAGAAACAATACCATCTGATTCCTCACCAAGGAACAGGTCATTAGAAATGCAACCAGTAGATCTAATAGCAACATTAGCAACTCTACCGAGATTTCCACTAGCAAGGATAGTATTTCCAATATTACCAATCAAGCCTATCGTTGGAACTACTTGATTAGTATCGTTCAAATAGTTCAATCCACGACTTGATAGTGATAAGTAATTTATTGCACCACGATTACTTGTATTGATCGACATTTGTTTAAACGCATTATTTTCAATAGTATTTATGGCGACATCAATTAATGTAAAACCATCTGTCAAAACTTTATAGCCAGAATTTTTTTCATCTTGTGTTATATCTTCTCCTACACCTAATTCTCTCACTATGCGTACAGCTATATCACCTTGCTCATTAACCCAAAAAGGTTGTAGAGAAAAGCCTGGATCAACAACATTCCGCTCTTTTCGAATACAATTTTCATTAAATTGTGAGTCATCCGCCATTAATAAACTTGCCAGACCACTGCCTAAATGCGGAGTCCCAAGGGTAATTAATCTTCTAACAGAACCCTGATTGAAATTTCGTTGGTTTTTATAATGCTTGTTATCTTTTACGAACTTTCTTGAAACCAGCCCACCCATACTATGACCAACAAGATCAGCGCGTGTACATGCAAGACTATGATTTACATTCAGACCAGTACATAAATCATTTATTACCCCTGATATTAAAGTTGAACGTAATGGCAATGTTGCAGTTGGTCCCAAGTCATTCTGATAACTAACAGTATCAACCGATCTAATGCCATTATGCCCCAAACTCTGAAATAAACCTGGTTTCGCAGCACTGAACCAACCACCTTCTTTTTCATGAAATGAGTCTGGACTAGCCCACAGACCATGTATCAACACCACTGGTGCCCGTCGCTCTTTAACTTGCACTGATTTAACAACAGATGTACATAAACCCTGGTCATCCAACAAACAAATACGCACATTAAAGCTGATTTCTTTCTGCCCATCTGAACCTAAAAAACGCTCCCCAGCACGCAAAATAGCAGTCGCCTGACCTTCGCCATTGCTATTTACTGATAAAGGTATATCCACAAAAACGCTACCACTATTATTGCTAGAAAGGCCCAGGTTGCCTAATAGTGCTTCAGTTTGAGCAGGCTGAACTATCTCAAATCGCATAGTACCACTAGTTATAGATGTATTAGCACTAATTAGCAACCTGGCATTACCATCAGCAACTAAGCCATCACGCCGGTGTTTTTGTGACTCAACTACAGTTTGTACAGAAAATTCTGACAAAGAAGCACCATGTATGGATGAAGACGGAACACCGTTATCATCAATATACTTTATAACTGCCTGAGCATCACTTACTGATACACTTAAACAGGCACTCCCAACCGGGGCTTTCAGTGTAGCAAAGAAATCACCACTTACACCATTTACATCAACTGCTGATACTATAATTGATGCATCATAAGTGCCATCCATTGGAGTCTGATTTGGGGCTAATTGCACTTCTATCGTGCTATTTGACGAATGTGGCAAATTGAATGGGAAAGAAATTGAATTTATTGGCTGCCCTAAAACAGTCGCCAACTGAAAATTACCGGCATCCTCACCTTGAATTGATATATTGGTTATTTCAGCAGGCTGATTACTGCGATTGATGAGGGTAATAGTTTCTTGCAAACTACACTGCATTTGCCCACTACCCAGCGATACGCCAAAATCCACTACATCAGGCGTTAGCTCCAAATTAAGAACACTTGCTGTAACACCTACACAGATATTATTTACCACTGTGGCAAAGTCAGTAAAGTTTGATGGATTAGGAACAGGGGGATTCGAAGCGATACTATCCAGAAAACTCTTACCTGTTGAGCCAAGCCCAATGCCTATAGGAGTGAGAATAATACCACTATTCTTTGCACTGTTAGCAGCCAACGTTGTGGAAGATTGGCTATTAGGTCTACCATCCGTTGCCAGGCAGATTATTTTTGAAGGCGCGGTACTTGCGAGCAGTAATTGAGAGCTGGTTGAAATTGCACCACTCATTACCGTACCACCACCACTTTTGGGGTTATTTGACAATGCAGTATCAATTGTATTCAGAGTCGCAGGAGTTAGCGCGATTTTATCTACGATTATCGTGTTGCTTGAAGCAAAACCAATAATAGACACTTCTACCGAGCCGTCAAGCGGTAAAGATTGTAATGCTCCCTGAAACCCCTGCGTTTCAAGATTGAAGTTCGATTGAGAAACACTACCTGATTCATCTAATACAAATACAACCGATACACCTGGTGCTGCCTGTGCTACTACTGAAAACAGGGTAATAAGGCTAGTAATGGTAAACCACTGGATTATGCGTTTCATTGCTCTACCCCCTGTTCCCGGGACTCAATAAACCGCTGTGTCCAATGATTACTTTCATCCATATTAACTTCTGATCCGTACAAGCCTTTTTCGTAGACGCTTGATAGGTCTTGCATAGCAACACTAACGCCTTGTTGCGCCGCTTCTTTTAACCACTTTATATCTTTAAGCAGTTTAAATAATTCATAAGCCGCCTCTCCTTGTTTTGCGTTTGCAGCAAAAGTGAACCATTTTATAGCTTCATTCCGGTTTGCTACTGTTGCTGAACTACCATTCAAATAGACTAAACCCACCTCATATTGTGCGAACTTATTGCCTGCATTAGCTGCTTTAAGAAACCATTCTAAACTGGATGAATCGTCACCAAGTGTTCTGTGAAGGCGGGCAATAGCAAAACTGGCATCACTTAAGCCAGTATTTGCTGATTTTGTATAATGCGTAATTGCAGTTTGATAATCGCCAGCGTATTCAGCTTGCAAGCCTTTAGCATACCAATTGGGTTCAGCTGCATGAGACAGCCCTGCCAGGATCATTTGGCTCGCAAGTAGCAATGAGCTTATGTACCTGTATTTTTTTTTCATTTTAAGTCACTCCTGTGTATTTATTTTTCAATGGATTTATGACGCTGGATTAAATTTTAGGGACATTATCAACCCTATTTTAAAAATTTTTACTACTAGCTGCGATATGTGATTCGAAAAGACATAAGAGCTTTTAATGTCGCCACTGACATGAATGTAAGCATCCGCATTTTTAGCTTTAGCAATAGAAGCAGAGATGTTCTCATTATGTAACAGGGTGAGCAGATGTTTGGCAAAGCCATTGAGGTTGCGACTGGAACTGATGTGAAAGCGAACGTTGTAGAGCAGGTCATTCGATTTTTTTATGACCTCATTATAGTAGCTCAGGTATTTGTCCGTATCCTGGTTGCTGCCTGCTGCCTGCAGTAGTAATACCAGAGAGCGAGCCTTGTCTATAGAGGGTCTCAGATCCTTTGAGGTAATAAGCTGTTGTAATTTTGTCTTGCGTACAGCTTCTTGCATTGAGCTTTTTATTTTATCATCCAGTTCTTTTAGTCGTGAAGCAGTGGTTTTGATAAAATCACTGCGTGACATGCTGATCTGCATAAATAACTTACTATCGACTTGTTCAGAGTTTACAATTTTGTAATCAGAAAGCCAGGTTTCGATAGTGCGAGTGCTAATACTCTGAGACGCACTGCGCGATACGGATGAATTGAATTGACTGACTTCACTTTTACTCTGACTGCTAATCCTGGTAATCAGTTTGCCGCTTATGTCTCTTAATGCATCTTCCTTAGCTTCAGTATGGGAAAAACCACTGCCTATCCCGTAAATGGTATCTTTGGTATCACTCTGGGGTGATGATACCCATGAAGGAAAACTGGCTACTTTTACGTTTTTATTACCAAAGGTACAAGCCTGTACGGCTAACAACATAAAAAATGTGATACTAATGATTTTAGTCATGCGTATGTAGCACAATAACCAGGGGCAGTCATTGTTTCGGTTGCCGGACAGGCACTATAAGACGTGACATCACTGACCTTATCCCATATCAGCATGACATGGGTAACCCCAGCGGGGGCTTTTGTGTTTTGTGGTTGTGTGTTGTTGCTGAAAGAGTCGAATTACCGACAGCACAAGCTGGCAGTAAAACAGTTTTACATGAATATAGCTGGGCTGGGCTGGGCTGGGCTTGCAATTAACGCGCCACTATACGAAAACATTTTATACTCCTGTATTTTAATGTGGTCTGCACTACCATTTACATTTCTATTGTTTTTTCTACAACTCGGCAGAGCACACTCATTTACAACTAAAACCTGGCATACAGTCTTGACGCAGGTCAAATAAAAAGCATTTAAATTCGCTGGCTCTGCGGGACTAATAATTATTACCTCAGTCCCACTTCCAAAAGCATCTTAATCGGATGTGGGACTGAGGTAATAATTATTAGTCCCGCCTTTGTGCTACCGATTATTGATAAGAAGACACCTTAGCGTAGGCCAGCCCAAATTATCCAATATTTTCGTCAAAATACCACACAATAGCCCACTATTAACCTGATGTTTTGCCAAAAATCTTGAAATGTATCTCATTTATCGACGCACCTGAGTTATGCTGAAGTCTCAAGTTTACTTTGATTTTCAATGTAAAAAGCACTACAATAATTTCTGATTTTTCTTTGCTACACTGGTATAAAAAGATTCCATTGCCTCGACAAAGGAATTATCCCGTTCCCAAAATGCTGGGTAATCGCCTCCTTTTTTTATCAGCGCAGCGGTTATTTTGCCAGCGGTTTGGGTGATTTCAGGAAGTGGTTGCGATGTTTGCCAGAACTCCTGCCAACCAGGAACTTTTTGTTTTTGTAAAAGTGGTTGTGTATAAGCATGTGCACTAAGGTTTGGCTTGTTTTTGTTGGAGCTGTTCCATTGATCTAGTAGAGCTTTTCCCAGAGGTGATTGTGCCAATGCCTGGTGTAGACTAGTCTTATCCATACCGCGTAGTTGAAATAATAAAAAAGGGTCACGATCAAGTAAGGATGCAACTTTGTAATAACTGCCAGCAATGTGTTTGCATGGGTTAGACCAGTCTGGGCATGAGCAACTGGTCACAAGGTCGGAGCCAGATTCAGGCAACAGGCTTACTTGCTGATTATCAAAAACTGCTTCAATCGTATCGGGCATTTCGTGCATTAACAAGCGTGACAACAGGGCTGCATTATTGGAAATATCTTCCACAATTGCCTGCCATTTTTCTTTTGGTATTTGTGTTAATTGAATTTTAGTGTCGTAACAGGGCGTTTCATATACGCCAAAATAAGGATTCTTGTTGCCCTTAATGTGCGCTTTGATAGTTGTATTCTTGATAGTAAATTTAACTAGTCTGCCAGGGCTGGAGTAAGCTCTGCCACGAGACAATCGACCACTGTCTAAGCTGTTTTCCAGGGCAAGCAGAAAACTCTCTCCCCACCAGGTGCGTGTTATCTTTGCCATTAAGCCTCCATTATAGTATTACGGTTAAGCTGAATAAGTGCATTAAATGCGTCATTATCCATTTCTGTTAACCATGATTCATCGTTGCCAACAATGATGCTAGCTAATTTTTTCTTGTCTTCTAGCATTTTATCAATACGCTCTTCTAAAGTGCCTAAAGTCACCATTTTGTGAGCAAACACGGTTTTCTTTTGTCCAATACGAAAAGCACGATCGGTTGCCTGATCTTCTACCGCTGGATTCCACCATCGATCAAAGTGAAATACATGATTGGCCTGGGTTAAGGTAATACCGACACCACCTGCCTTGAGTGATAAAATAAAAATACCGGACGGTGTAGTGTCATCTTGAAATTGGTTAATCATGACTTCGCGTTTTTTGCGTGGCGTAGCGCCGTGCAAATAATACACTGGACATTTATGTTGTTGGCGTAACTGTTTTTCGAGGGCTGATCCAATTTCAGTAAATTGAGTAAAGACTAATAAGCTGTCTCCTTCCTCCAGAGCTTCTGCTATCATTTCTCCAATGCGTGCCAGTTTGTGTGATCGTTTACTATCAAAATCACTATTATCCTGCAAGAACTGCGCAGGGTGGTTGCATATTTGTTTTAGCTTCATCAAGGTTGATAAAATAAGCCCTTTACGCTGGATACCTTCTGCTTGTTCTAACTGTTTTTGAACATCATCTACGACAGCCTGGTACAGGGAGGCTTGTTCTTTGGTTAAATTACAATACACTTTTTGCTCAATTTTATCGGGTAAATCGCTAATGATATTTTTGTCGGTTTTTAAACGTCTCAATATAAAGGGTTGAAGCAATTTTCTTAATTGTTCCGCACGAGCCGCATTGCCATCACGTTGAATAGGTGTTTCGTAGGCTTTTTTAAATTGTGTGGTGGTGCCCAAATAACCAGGATTAAGAAAGTGAAAAATAGACCACATATCCATCAATCTGTTTTCAATCGGTGTGCCTGTCATTGCCAGCCGGTGGTTAGCCTTTAATTGTTGCACGGCTTTGGTTTGGGCTGATTTTGGATTTTTAATATTTTGTGCCTCATCAATAACTACACGATGCCAATGGGTTGCGTTGAGTAATTTGGCATCTTTGCGGATCAGGCTAAATGAAGTAATAATAATATCGTGGTTTTGAATAATATCGGCAAATTCTTTTGGTTTTTTGGTACGTTGACTTCCATGATGAATAAAACTGGTTAAACCAGGAGCAAAGCGTTCAATTTCCTTGTGCCAATTCCCTAACACCGAAGTGGGTGCAATCAGCAAAGTAGAGCCAATGGTATTGGTAGTTAGTAAACGTTCTTGTAACAATAAGGCAATAACCTGAATGGTTTTACCCAGCCCCATGTCATCAGCAAGACAAGGATGTAAACCAAGAGCCTCCTGATACGCCAACC
The DNA here is from genome assembly GCA_964421315.1 of uncultured Thiotrichaceae bacterium. Classification (GTDB taxonomy): domain Bacteria; phylum Pseudomonadota; class Gammaproteobacteria; order SZUA-229; family SZUA-229. The sequence goes on from CAYQXD010000015.1 coordinate 28,496, forward strand.
AGGATAGACCTTGCTGTTGATATTTGCGCAAGCTGCCATTGAGTGTTTTGGGAGAGTCCAGCGCAGGCATGTCGTGGCGATTTTGCAATCGCTGTAGTAGCTCGGTTAAGACCTCATCAAAAACAAATTCACGTTCGTTGTAATTGGCTTCTGCGGCTTGCTTTACCATATCAATCAGCGAAACGGAATTCTCCATTGGTTGTTGCATTAATTTCAACAACTCTGTCATTTGGTCACTGTCAATTTCCATCCACTGACCACGAAATTCGACCAGTGGTGATTTGCTGTTTACCAGCATTTGCCATTCTTCTGCTGTGACAGGGTTTTCTCCCACTGCTAGTTCGTACTGATATTGAACTAATGAGGGTAAATTAAAATAACCACCATTAGTTTCCTGTGAAGGTGATGAGGTTGTGCTGGTCTTAACCCGAATACGTGCGCGTTGGCGACCTTTAGCAGTCCACCATGATGGAACCGTAATTTTAAAGCCAGCCGATTCCAATATTGGCATATCGTTTTTAAGAAAGTCATAGGCCATATTAAGTGATATCTCAAGACCCGTAGGTTGAGCTGTCTCCATGCCATCCCACAATAAGGGACAGATACGGGCTGCTTGTCCTAATGCCAGTAGTAATTCTTTTTCAAATTGATCGCCCAGGAAAGAATCCCGTATAAAAGTATCCTGGGTGTTAAGATTGCCAGCATTGTTTTGCCAAATTTCCTGTAACTCCAGTTTCAACGAAGGATCTTTGCGAGACTCGACAAAAAAGACAATACTCCACAAGGTAGCGGATTGGGTTTGTTCTGCATCCAGCCTAAAGCCAGGAATAAAGCCGCCCTGTTTTGCATCTCCAACAATAGCGTTTTTCCAATTGGTATATTCTTGTAGATGAGTTTGCTTTAGTTCTATTTTGCACGCTTTGTTTTGATTTTCCAGGGTGTTGGATATCCAGCTGTCAGCAATTGTTTTTCCCAACTTTTGGGTAATTGGCATTTGGCTAATCAAAGCATTAACTTGCTGTTCTGCAAAGTGGCGTAGTAATGCTTCTGCTTGCCAAAAATTAGGCTGTTTGCCTTTGCTATTGTTCTTCGCAAATAGAGTACGGCAACAAAAAGGCATGGCTTGAGAATAATCAGACAAGCCTTGTTCATAGATATAAGAGACTGGCTCCCAGCCTGTCTCAATTTTTAAGTCTGATTTTTTTCGGCCAGTTTGATGTCCTTTTAATATGGGTAAATACTGATCCTGACGTATTAAATCACGCAGATGCGCAGCATAATGAATCCAAAACTGTAAACTCTGTCCGTAGCGAAATAGTGCGTTCGTTTGCATTGCTAAAAATTGCATTTCTTTTAAAAATAATAAGGGATTGTCGATGGCAATCCCGGTTAATTTCCAGTTTTGCCATTGCGGCTTTTCAAGCACTAGCTCACCTTGCAATTGTGCCATCTCAAAACTGGGTAAAGGAGCATCATTAAGGCCTGGCAGCTGGATAAAAAATTCAACAGGAGTGGTTGGTAACAGGCTTAATGTTGCCTGGTTAAAATGAAAAATATCTTTAAGCAAGCAGTTTAAGTCGGTTTTTTTAAACAGGTGGCACGGATGTAATGCCGTATCCGTTAACGATTTTTGTTGAATAGAACTTTCAATCCAGATGATAAAGCGTCCATGGTTATAAAAGTTATCACCTTGCGGAACAAGCCAGCCAGCATGTACGATAAGGAAGGAGTTAGTTGTCATAGGTTTTTAGGGCGTTCTTAGGGAGTTATGGGGCAATGGCATTAATTTAACAAAAAATTATAGTTTCATCATAACACAATGATA